>JBCCET010000085.1:0-15721 GCA_039030095.1 Pseudomonadota bacterium
CTCTGGCTCTGGCTCTGGCTCTGGCTCTGGCTCTGGCTCTGGCTCTGGCTCTGGCTCTGGCTCTGGCTCTGGCTCTGGCTCTGGCTCTGGCTCTGGCTCTGGCTCTGGCTCTGGCTCTGGCTCTGGAAGGGCCTCGCGCAGGTCATCCGCCACAGCAAGCTCTTCTTGCAGAATTTCTTCTTCACCGCCGTCTTCGACAATGGCGTCCAAGCCTTCTTCGATCTTGGAAGAGGATTTGAACAAGCGGTCTTTGAGCTTGCCGAAAAAGGACATGGGCGTCGGTCCTGGCTGTGTAATGACCCAACTGACCTAACCCTTGATTTTGCGATTTGCCACCCTCGAAATCACGCAGGCCTGCGGCTAGGGTCCAACCATGCGTACGTTTGTCTTGTTTTTGTGTCTGGCGTTCCCAGCAGCGGCTGATCCCAGCCGCCCGTTTTGCACCTCCGGCAGCTCCGGCGCGCAGTCTTGCATCCGCACAGCACACGTGGCTTTCGACACCTGCCAGATGATCGGCACGCTCGCGCGGCAAACCGGGATCGACGTGGATTTTTTTGCGCGCCTAATCTGGCAGGAAAGCCGGTTTGATTTTAATGCGCTATCACCTGCGGGTGCCCAAGGCATCGCCCAGTTCATGCCAGGCACCGCAAAGCTGCGCCAACTGCCAGACAGTTACAATCCGGCCTTGGCGCTGGAGGCATCAGCGATCTACCTGGCGGAGCTAACCCGGCGCTACGGCAATCCCGGCCTTGCTGCTGTCGCTTACAACGGCGGCGAAGCGCGCGCCAATGGGTTCACGTCTAAAACCGGTGGCTTAGCCACAGAGACGATCAACTACGTGCGCATCATCACCGGACTTGAAGCTGAGGATTGGCGCGACGCACCGCCCAAAGACTACGATCTGTCCCTTGTACCAGGCAGAGCATTCCTGCCTGCTTGCTTGACCCTGGCCGCTACCCGCCGGATCACACCGTTCAAAGAACCCAAATCCAACGCTGCACCATGGGGCGTACAGTTGGCGTCCGGCGATAGCCGTGCCACGGCGTTAAAACGATACAAACTACGCGCCAGATCCTGCCGCAGCGCAATTGGTGGTCGCAAACCCCAAATCATCCGCAAAAAGCCGCAAGTTACAGGCCGCAAGGCTTATTATGTGGCACGGTTGGGCCAACAAACCCGGGCCGCAGCCAATAGGTTATGCGCCAAGATACGGCACCAAACCTGCGCCTGCGCCGTGTACAAGAACTAACACTTCGAAACGCGCCAATCGTCGCGAAGCGACACAAGGGCGTGCGGCGCAGCCGCTCATTTTGTAAGGCGGCGCATCAGACTTGACGTGTCCCAGCGGCCACCTCCCATCTGCTGCACATCGTTATAAAACTGATCTATGAGGGCAGTCACTGGCAGGCGCGCACCGTTTGCTTTCGCCTCTTCCAGACAAATGCCCAGGTCTTTGCGCATCCAATCCACGGCAAAGCCAAACTCAAACTCATCATCGAGCATGGTGCCGCCCCGATTTTCCATTTGCCAGGATCCCGCAGCCCCTTTGGAAATCACGTCCACCACTGATTTACCGTCGAGCCCCGCACGCTGGGCAAATGCCATACCTTCGGAAAGACCCTGCACAAGACCCGCGATGCAGATCTGGTTGACCATTTTGGTCAGTTGCCCGGCCCCCACATCGCCCATCAAACGGCATGCGCGGGAAAAGCAACCAATCACCGGCTCCACTTTTGCATAAGTGTCTTCGCCACCGCCGCACATGACTGTCAGCGCGCCGTTTTCTGCACCGGCCTGACCGCCACTCACCGGCGCATCAACAAAACCGATGTCTTCGTTGGCCGCTGCTTCGGCCAATTCGCGGGCCACAACGGCGCTGGTGGTGGTGTGATCCACGAAAACAGACCCTGCATCCATCCCTGCCAAAGCACCGTCTTGGCCTAAAACCACGGATCTCAGATCATCATCGTTGCCGACACAGGCAAACACGATGTCTGCCCCCGCACTCGCTTCCCGAGGAGTGTCAGCCGCAGCACCGCTATGGCCCGCAACCCACGCCTGCGCTTTGGCGGCGGTACGGTTGTAGACCGTCACGTCATGGCCTTTCGCGGCCAAATGACCCGCCATCGGATATCCCATCACGCCCAAGCCCAGAAAAGCCACTTTCGCCATTTGATTACTCTCCGTCAGTTCTTGCAATTGATGGCCCGATTTGGCCTGTTGGGTGAAAGGCGTGCAGGAAAGGCGTTCAAATGACAACTGTTTTTCGTTGGCTCTTGCGGGGGGTGACCGCACTGGGGGTATTGTTGATCCTGGCGGTAGCGCTGGCGTATTATTTTGCGACCCGGTCGATCCCTGACTATGACGCATCTTACACGTTAGACGGCCTCAATGGTCCGGTCGAAATCGTGCGCGACACCAACAATGTGCCGCATATCTTTGCCGACGATGCGGACGACATCTATTTCGCCTTAGGTTTTGCCCACGCCCAGGACCGACTATGGCAAATGACCATGCTGCGCCGTACGGCCCAAGGCCGGTTGTCCGAGCTTTTCGGCAGCCCCACCGCGGACATTGACGACTTCATCCGGCGCCTCGATCTGGTGGATCTTTCGCAAAAATCTTACGGCTTTCAGACAGAAGAGGTGAAATCGGCACTGAACGCCTATTCCGCTGGGGTGAACGCCTGGCTCAGCACCGTTCAAAAAGACGCGCTGGGGCGCGGCGCGCCAGAATTCTTTTTGTTCAGCCCGGAAATTGAACCCTGGACCCCCACCGACAGCCTTTCAATCATCCGGGTTATGTCGTTGCAATTGTCCGGCCACCTGAGGACAGAAGTTTTGCGCGCCCGCACGTCACTTGTTGTGGGACCGGAGCGTGTCCAGGACATTATGCCAGAAGCGCCCGGCGAGGGCGCTATGGTGATGCCCGAATTTGCGGAACTTTTCCCGGGCATGCGCGACGGTGAAAAACCAGCTACACCCTTTGTAAAGACCGCCCGCCATTGGGCTGACCCGATCAAGCCAATGGGTTTCGCCGGGGCGTCCAACGCATGGGCAGCGGCGCCCGATCGGTCGGCCACCGGGGCATCCCTGATGGCCAACGACCCGCATCTGGGTTTGTCGGCACCCGCAATCTGGTATCTGGCGCGGCTCGATTTTTCCGATGGCGGCGTTATCGGCGGCACAATTCCGGGCATTCCCATCGTTCTGACCGGCCGGTCCGCTGCCTTGGCCTGGGGGCTAACGACGGCTTATGTGGATGATCTGGACGTCTATGTGGAAGAGCTGAACCCCGAAAACCCAAACCAGTATCGCACGCCAGATGGGTGGAAAGACTTTGTTACCAAAGATGTGGTTGTGCGCGTGGATGGGGAAGCTCCGCGAACGATCACCATGCGTTGGACGGACAATGGCCCGGTGATCCCTGGCAAACACTTCGGGCTTGATGCAATTACCCCAGAAGGGCATGTGGCTTCCATCCGTTGGTCCGCGCTTGACGCCAATGACCAGTCGATGACGGCGGGCATCAATCTGATGCGGGCAAAATCAGTACGGGCCGGGCTGGCTGCGGCTGCGTTTTACAAAGCCCCTGCACAAAACCTGACATTGGCGGATGAAAACGGCGTGGCATTGCAGGTCATTGGGAAAATGCCGTTGCGAAAGCCCGGCCATGAGAGCCTGGGACGGTTTCCGTCGCGCGGCTGGATTGAGGCCAACCGATGGGACGGTTACGCCGAATACGCCGAGAACCCTTCTGTCATCGATCCGGCCAGCGGGATTGTGGCCAACACAAACAACAAGACAACCGACCGACCCTTCCCCTATCACGTGAGCCACAATTGGGGAGACACCTACCGGTTCCTACGCCTGACGCAACTATTGAACACGCGCGAGGTGCATACCCGCGATAGTTTTATCGAAGCGCAGACCGACACTGGCAATTTTGCCGCCACTGCATTGCTGCCGCTGATCGCCAAAGAGCTTTGGTTTACCGGTGAAGCGGCGTCTGAAGGCACGCCAGAGCGCCAGCGCCAGATTGCTTTGGAATTGCTGGCCAATTGGAACGGCGAAATGGATGAGCATATCCCTGAGCCGCTGATTTATGCCGCCTGGATGCGCCAATTGCAGCGCCGTTTGATAGCGGACGACCTGCCGACTTTGGCGGATGACTTTTCGCGACCAAATCCGGTGTTTCTGGAACGCGTGTTTCGCAATATTGACGGCGCGGGCAGTTGGTGTGACAGTCGCCAATCCACGCGCGAAGAGACCTGCGAAGCTGTGGCGCGCATAGCACTTGATGAAGCGATCCTGGAGTTGACCGTTGCCTACGGCCCCCGGGTTACAGCCTGGCGCTGGGGTGAGGCCCATGTGGCGCTGCAAGACCATCAGGTGCTCGGGCAAATTCCCGGCCTTTCTTGGTTCGCCAACATTCGCCAGGAAACTTCTGGCGGCATTGAAACGCTGATGCGCGCATCCTGGACCGGGGATGGATCCACCCCTTATGCGAACGTGCATGCTGCCGGGTTCCGATCTGTGATTGATTTTTCCGACACCAACAGCAGCGTCTATATCATCGCCACCGGACAGTCCGGTCACTTTCTTTCGCGCCACTATGACGATCTGTCCGGCCTGTGGCGACGCGGTGAATACGTATTGATGAGCCTGGACCCGGAACTGGCCCGGGGCGGATCAGTGGGCGTGACGACACTTCAACCAAAATGAGCGGCTGCGCCGCGACGCGTTAAGCGTCGCTGCGCTCCGGTTGGGGGCGCTGCCCCCCGGCTTTGCCTCCCCCCGGGATATTTATGGCCCAAAGAAGGAAGACCTGGGGTTTAGGATAGTGCCCGACCGGTTGTTCGCACAGCACGCGGCTGGGCTAGCCTGTTCTACGCCGGCGCGCCCTACCCGTCACTGGGCAGGCGCGCCAGGGTTCTAGAAGTAAAGCGAGATGTCGCGGTGGTACGATTGGCAATTGGCGAGGTAGAGCGCCTGATCGCGGGTCAATCTTTCTTGTTGCCTCGAGCCCAACGTGCCCCGGATACCATCCACATAGGCGGTCAGGCCGCCGCGAATGTCGGTTTCTGCCGCAGCGCGCCAGACCTTGCCTTCCGCGTAAGCGGCCAAAGCGTCTTCGTATTCTTTCAACGCTTTTTCGCGGTCGTCCTTTTTCAAGGCACGGCGGGATTTACCCAAGGCTTTCTTGACGTCATCAGCCCCTTCAAGATCGCTGAATTTGTCCTCCAGCGCTTTCACCGTATCCACTCCCGGTTCCGGGTCGGCAGTCTCTACCGTTTTGCGCAGATCATTCAACTCTGCTTCCAGAGCGAGGAACCCTGGGGTCGCGTCGAGCGCGGTGAGCGCAATTGCGGCTGTGTCGTAAGAGGTATCAGCGGCACGGCGATATTTGTTGCGCGCGGTGGCTTCTGCCTTGGTCAGCTTGGCAAATTCAGCATTCAACGCGTCCCAGTCAGCCGGGATGCGGGCGCGCAGGGCTTCGATATCCGCTTCCTCAGACGCTATGGCAGTTTCAAGCCGCGCCTTGCGGGCCTCGGACACGTCACGGCGGTTGAATTCTTTGCGCAGTTCCTTGAGGTGCTCATCCGCGCGGCGGATGTCTTTTTCGATGCGACGCACCGTGCGTAGGACCGGCTGGTATTCCGGCGCTGCCGCCAGAACCGCTGCCTCTGCCTCAAATGCCATGTTCAACTGGCTGATCGCCTCATCAGCACTTTCAAATGCACCGGAGAGATCTTTGGCCATGCTTTTGGGCAGGTTATCAAGGTTCAGCCCTTTTGCCGCTGCAATCGCCGCGTTCACTGCTGTGCCATTGCTGGCAAGCTCAGTACCTACGTATTCTTCCAGGCAAACCTGGAGTTTCGGGTTACGCGGCGGCGGAGAGGTTTCCGACAGGAAACTAACGCGGTTAGGCAGATAGTTCACTAATGGCGGATAATACCCCACAATCGCCAGCGCTGTGAGCTGCAGCCCGATGAAAGCGATCACACCTTTGTACATCTGTACGGTTTTTACGACTGCTGGTGCCACGCCCCGCAGATAAAACAGTGCAAAGCCAAAGGGTGGTGTCAGGAACGACGTCTGAATGTTGAGCCCGATCATGACCCCCAACCAAACGGCTGTAATATTTGCGCCGGGATCAGCCAGCAGGATTGGGGCGACAATCGGCACCACAACCACCGCAATTTCGATGAAATCGAGGAAGAAGCCGAGCACAAAGATTACCGCCATGACGATGATAAACTGGGTCCAGAAACCGCCGGGTAAAGAGTTCAGGAATTCCCGAACCAATTCTTCGCCGCCGAAGGCGCGGAACGCTGCGGTCAGCATCGCTGCACCGAGCAGGATGATGAAAACCAACGAGGTGGTTTTGGCCGTCTCCAGCATCACGCCGCCAAGCGTGTCTTCAATCTTGAGCGTTCGCCAACCGGACCAGATCAACGCCACAACCAGCAGAATGGACCCCGCGACACCAATCCAGATGCCGGTGAAGTCCTCTGGCGTGGAGGCGCCTTTCAAGTTCATTTCATAGTTTGCGATGGCGTAGCCAATCACCAGAATACCCAGGATCGCCATAATCGCCGGAATATAGGTCCCGCGTTTGCCCTCCGTGAGGCGGTAGCCTGCCATGATCATCGCACCAGCCGCCCCGATGGCACCCGCCTGGTTCACAGTGGCCACACCCGACAGAATGGAGCCCAGAACCATAAAGATCAGCGCCAGTGGTGGGATCAGTGTAAGCGCGACGCGGCCCCAGAACGCCAGGTTAAAGTCGCCCCCGTACTTCACTGCGGGTGCGGCAGACGGGCGGAACAAGGCGAAGATCAGGATGTACAGCATGTAAAGGCCGACAAGCACGAGGCCTGGTATGAACGCGCCCAAGAACATCTCACCTGCCGAAGAAGAGGCCACATCAAAGACCGACGGCATGGACAATTCACCGGTAGCCTCTTTATGCAACGCTTTACGCGCAGTGGATGCCTGATCGGTTGCGCTGGCCAACTGGTCGGCCAGAATAATCAACACGATTGAAGGCGGGATGATCTGCCCCAATGTACCGGACGCAGCAATTGTGCCGGTGGCCAGCGACGGCGAATAGTTGTTGCGCAACATCGCGGGCAAAGAGATCAGACCCATCGCCACAACCGTGGCGCCTACGATCCCGGTTGTAGCTGCCAAAAGTGCGCCTACGAAGACCACGGAAATCCCAAGCCCGCCCGGCACCGGACCGAAAAGCTGGGCCATGGTGACCAGCAGGTCCTCTGCAATTTTAGACCGCTGAAGCATGATGCCCATGAAAATGAAGAGTGGGATGGCGATCAGTGTATCCCTCTCAACCTCCCAAAACGTGCCGCGCAGGTTGAGCACGCCAGCGCTGAGCCACTCTCGCGGCCCCCCGGAGTGAAAGTACGCGTCGGGATTGTCTGCAAACAGCCAGCCCGTGAGCCCGGCCAGACCGATCGAGATGATGGCAGCACCGGGCAGCGCAAAAGCCACCGGGTAGCCGGAGCCAAGCGCCACCGCCATGATGAGAACAAGCAGGGCGAGAAAGAGAAGTTCCATGGGGCTTGTCCTGCCTTAGTGTGCTGCGGGTTCGTGGTTGCGGTGACCCGGTTCATCCCGGTAGTCGGCCACAGCCTCAAACAGATAAGAAATGAACTGGATTAGCATGGTGACTGCGAAGATGCCCAAGAACGCAGCCATCTGATATTTGACAAACATGCCGACGCCGCCCGTTTGAGTAACTTCGAAGTTCATCACCGGAGAGTTGATGATCGACCGGGGGCCGTTGAAACCCACCCAAATGATGACCCAGCAAGTGCTTAGGCCCAACGTGATAGACCCGAACGCGTTGATGAACCCGCGCGTTGTGCCTTTGAAGCCTGCGTAGAGCACGTCCACGCGCACATGGCCTTCGTCAAAAAGGGTATAGGCCGAGGCAAACAAAAAGAGTGCGGCGTACCAATAACGGACCAGATCCCCCATCAGCGCCTGTTCATAAGAGAAGACAAAGCGAGAGATAACGATCAATAGCTCTGCGGCTACGATCAGCAGCGCGAGCCAGACAAACCCCAAGGTACGTGTGACGAGCGCGATAAGGAATGCCACGCCAATCAGCGGCAGGTGGATTGTCATTCCCACATAGCGTGACCGGCCAAATGCGCGGGCGGCGTCTTCTTCCATCCAAAGGAAGAAAAAGCCCTCAACGCGGAGGAAGGCGACGAGGCTGTCTGCCACACCTACCAGCAGGACAACCCAAAAGGCCCAGCGGATCAGGAAAACATTGAAACGGTGAATGCGGTCGCTGTCAAAACGCAGCGCCGTGCCGGAGCTGGATATGACAAAGCCCACAGCCAAAATCACGCTAACGACATAGACGCCGGCGGTCAGCATGGCCGCACCAGCGTTGCCGGACCACAGTCCGGAGACACCGGTAAAACCGAAGCCCACAATCAGCGCGTTGTTGATCAAAAAAGCGGCAAGGATGGCCAGCATCCCCCATCCGAACATGCGGACGAGCGGAGCGTTGCGACCGTGGCGCGCAATAGGCGCCGCAAGGTTCGCATCTGTCATGACGTTTCTCCCAAAACCCTGTCGTATTTTTTTTATGCCCCAGATTTAGCTCTGCGGTGCATTTTAGAAAGGCGGGGCCAGCTATTGGCCCCGCCTCAAATTATTTGCGCAGATCGCGCAGGCCTTAGATGAGGCCCAGAACCCGGTTGCGCTGGTTCACGAAGGTGCCTTCAAAGGCCGCCATCATGCCGCCAATTTCGCGCAGCTTGGACTGGAATGCATCGTCGATCTTGGTCGCCAGTTCAGAGTGGTCGCGCACTTCTTCGAAGACCTCTGCGGAAGCTTCACCGAAGCCGTCCCATACGTCGTCGTTGAACGCACGAACCTGAACGCCTTGCTCGTCGACCAGGCGCTTGAGGTATTCACCGTTCAGCGCAACAGTTTCTTCGAACTGAGCTGCGTGCTCTTCGTTACAAGCAGCTTCGATAACCGCTTTTTCCCAATCGGACAGGCTGCCCCACCAAGATGCGTTCATGCCGAAGGCAAGACCGCCGCCTGGCTCGTGCATACCGCCGGTGTAGTAGAATTTGGCAGCTTCATAGAACTTCATGAAGAAGTCGTTATATGGGCCAACCCATTCGGTCGCGTCGATGGCACCGGATACGAGGTTTTCGTAAATCTGGCCACCTGGCAGGGAAACGGTGGATGCGCCGAGTTTCGACAGCACCTGGCCACCCAGACCCGGAATACGCATTTTCAGACCTTTGAAGTCGTCTGGCGATTCAATCTCTTTGTTGAACCAGCCGCCAGCCTGTGTGCCGGTCGCACCGCACATCAGAGCTTTCAGGCCGAACTCACCAGAGATCTCATCCCAAAGCGCTTGACCGCCGCCGAACTTGATCCAAGCGTTCCATTCCACAGTGGACATGCCGAATGGCACGGATGTGAAGTATGCAAAACCTGGGTGCTTACCAACCCAGTAGTAGTCCGCTGCGATGTAGGCCTGGCTGTTGCCGGAAGCTACTTCGTCGAACACGTCAAACGCACCAACGCGTTCGCCAGCAGCGAAGTATTCGACGTTCAAAGCGCCATCAGAAAGCTGAGCAATCCGCGCGGCCAGACGTTGGGCCGAAACCCCCAGACCCGGGAAGTCCCGTGGCCAGGTCGACACGATGGTCAGCGTCTTTGCGTGGCCGTCTGCGACAGCCGGAGCTGCAAGTGCCGTTGCGCCCGCGCCGACAGCAGCTGCGCCAAGAAATTTACGACGATCCATTATAATCCTCCCTATAGGGCCAGGTTTTTTTTACCCGGCGGATCGGTTACAGTGCCGACACATTTAGCGGTGGTTGCGACATCCGCCAAGGGCCGAGTGGCCGCAGACCCCGTTTTCGGACCATAAAATAGGCCCACTTTCCCGCTAAGGTTGTAGTTTATCGCTAACGCAAATTCACACTCTGCCCGGTTTTTGTGCAATTCGAACGGAGCGCACTTCCACGTGGTATCTGCGGGCGGTTGAAGCGAAAACCGGAAGATATTGATTCTATTTCGCAATTTTCCCGCAACGCTACGTCGTGAGAGTTACTTTCGGAAAGCGGTAGCACCAAATTTCTGAATTCGATTACTCAAAGTGGGCAAATCTCGTAACATAATTGCGCACGTACATGGTTTCAGGACATTAATGCCGTCAAATTTGCTTGACCCTTGCAGAAACGCCCAATAAACATCCTTCCATGTTTAGAAACGCGGACATTCTAGTCGTGGTGACGATGCGCATGGCGCGCTGACCAAAAAGTCAGTCGTTACCCATGCGCGCCCCCCTAATCCGGGGGCTTTTTTTATGCCCGCCGCCTGAACGAAACGGAAAACAAGTGTCGCACGTTGGAGCAAGACCATGACCCGCCAAATGACAGGAGCACAAATTGTCGTAAAAGCCCTGAAGGATCAGGGTGTGGATACCGTCTTTGGGTATCCCGGCGGCGCCGTGCTACCGATCTATGACGAAATCTTCCAGCAAAACGACATCCGACACATTCTGGTGCGCCATGAACAAGGTGCCACCCATGCGGCAGAAGGATACGCGCGATCTACCGGCAAACCCGGTGTGGTTTTGGTGACATCTGGCCCAGGCGCCACAAATGCCGTGACCGGCATGACCGACGCGTTGATGGATTCGATCCCATTGGTCGTGCTGACCGGCCAGGTTCCCACATTCATGATCGGCAACGACGCCTTTCAGGAAGCGGACACCGTTGGCATCACCCGGCCCTGCACCAAGCACAACTGGTTGGTGAAAGACACCAACGATCTGTCGGACACGATCCACAAGGCTTTCCATGTGGCCACCAATGGCCGCCCCGGGCCGGTTCTGATCGATATCCCCAAGGATGTGCAATTTGCCAACGGCGACTATGTGTCGCCTGCCAAAGCGGACAAAGGCCACTACGCACCGCGTGTCAAAGGCGACATGGACAAGATCACCGAGATGGTTGAACTGATCGAGACCGCCAAAAAGCCGGTGATCTATTCCGGCGGCGGGGTCATCAACTCTGGCCCGGCGGCATCCATGCTGCTGCGCGAATTGGCTGACGCAACTCGCTTTCCGGTGACTTCTACCCTTATGGGGTTGGGCGCCTATCCGGCGAACGGCAAAGGCTGGGTCGGAATGTTGGGCATGCACGGCACGTATGAGGCCAACATGGTCATGCATGACTGTGACCTGATGATCTGCGTCGGCGCCCGGTTCGATGACCGCATCACAGGTCGCGTCGATGCGTTCTCGCCGGGATCGAAAAAGATCCATATCGATATTGATCCGTCGTCCATCAACAAAGTGATCCACGTGGACGTGCCGATAATCGGCGACGTGGGCCACATTCTGGAAGATGCGCTGAAGGTCTGGAAATCCCGCGGCCGCAAGGTGGAGGCCGAGGCAGTAACCACCTGGTGGAAACAGATCGAGGACTGGAAAGCGATCAACTGTCTTGCCTACACGCAAGAAGGCAAAACCATCAAACCGCAGTACGCGCTGGAACGGCTGGAAGCCCTGACCAAAGATCACCCCGACCGCTACATCGCAACCGAGGTTGGCCAGCATCAAATGTGGGCCGCGCAATTCCTGGGCTTTAATGACCCGCACCGCTGGATGACGTCGGGTGGGCTTGGCACCATGGGCTACGGCTTCCCGGCCTCTATCGGTGTGCAGATTGCGCACCCGGATGCGCTGGTGATCAACGTGGCAGGCGAAGCGTCCTGGCTGATGAACATGCAGGAACTGGGCACAGCCATCCAATACCGCGCCCCGGTCAAACAATTTATCCTGAACAACGAACGGCTGGGCATGGTGCGCCAGTGGCAAGAGCTACTGCACGGCGAACGCTATTCCCACAGCTGGTCAGAGGCCTTGCCCGACTTCGTCAAACTCGCAGAGGCGTTTGGTGCCAAAGGCATCTTCTGCGACAATCCCGACGATCTGGATGACGCGATCAAAGAGATGTTGGCCTATGACGGCCCGGTTGTGTTCGATTGTCTGGTGGAAAAGCACGAAAACTGCTTCCCGATGATTCCGTCGGGCAAAGCCCACAACGAAATGCTACTTGGCGAGGCGTCGACCGAAGACGCCATTGACGCCAGCGGCGCGGTGATGGTGTAATCTATGAACGCTCTACGTATCAAAAAAGGCACCTCCCGGCAGAGTGCATATGATCTGCAATCCACCTACGGCGATGCGGTGGAAACTCACACGCTTGCGGTCATCGTAGACAACGAGGCGGGCGTGCTGGCCCGCGTCATCGGGCTCTTTTCCGGGCGCGGCTACAACATCGAAAGCCTGACCGTGGCCGAAGTGGACCACGAAGGCCATCGGTCGCGCATCACTGTTGTGACCACCGGCACGCCTCAGGTGATCGAACAAATCAAGGCGCAGCTTGACCGGATGGTTCCGGTTTATGAAGTCCACGACCTGACGGTTGAAGGCGAAAGCGTTGAACGTGAACTGGCGTTGGTAAAAGTGGCGGGCACCGGCGACAAGCGGGTGGAGGCGCTGCGCACATCAGAAGTTTTCCGTGCGCGCGTGGTGGATTCAACACTGGAGAGTTTCGTCTTTGAAATCACCGGCGCGCCGGAGAAGATTGATGCCTTTGTTGAAATGATGCGCCCATTGGGCCTTGTGGATATCGCCCGCACAGGCGTTGCCGCGATCATGCGTGGCAACTGATACCTTGCATGAGGGGCTTTGCCCCTCGGCCCATTGGGCCTCACCCCAGGATATTTAAAGCCCGAAGAAAAAAGGACGTCAGTTCTCGGCCTCTTCGGGTTGCAATTCTTCCAAATCGACTGCGCGAGGAGGCAGGGTCTTTTGCCCCTGCTCTTTCTTGACACCTCGTCCCGGTTCCTTGAACCTGAGGTCAGTCAAGGCGCGGCCAATCGTTGAATACTGGCTCGCGCATGAACGCAAACATTCGAAAGATTCAGATGACAGAAGAAACCATGACCGTGCACGCAGCCATTGCGCGCACGTTAAAGGATTTGGGCGTGGACACGCTTTTTGGCCTTATGGGCGATTCCAACCTGTTCATGTGCGACAACTATGTGCGCCAGCAGGGTGGCCGATATGTGCCAGCAACGCATGAAGCAAACGCGGTTCTTATGGCATGTGGCCATGCCGCTATGACCGGAGACATAGGCGTTTGCACAATCACCCAAGGTCCCGCCGTATCGAATGCAGTGACGGCACTGATCGAGGCGGTCAAAAGCTCCCAACGGGTGGTTTTGTTGTGCGGCGACACGCCAATGGCAGACCCTGATCACCCACAAACAATTCAGCAACGCGTTCTGATTGAAGGCACTGGCGCGGGCTATCTTCGATTTCGGTCCCCGGATACCGTGGTGGAAGACATCGTCCACGCGTTTCGCCGAGCCTGGACCGAACAACGACCCATCGCCCTGAATATGCCAACCGAATTCATGTGGGAGATGACAACCTATCGCGGTGTCACCCCCCCTGCCCGGCCCGCACCCGTTGCGCCGACAGATGGCGAGCAAATGGACAACGCCATCGGCATTATCGCGGCCGCACGTCGCCCGGTTGTGCTGGCTGGTCGCGGCGCGGTACATGCAAAAGACGCGTTGGTCGCATTGGCAGAGCGGATCGGCGCACCGCTTTGCACCACGCTAAAAGCGAAAGGGCTGTTTAAAGGCCACCCGTATGACCTGGGCGTCCACGGAACGCTATCTACGCCGGGTGCCATAGATGTGATTTCCGGGGCGGACTGTGTAATTGTGTTTGGCGCAGGGCTTAACCGATTTACCCAGGCCGGAGGCGCTTTTTTTGAAGGGCGGCGCGTGATCCACGTCGACAACACCCCCGCATCTATCGGGCGCTATGTGGCGCCAGACGCGGCGATTGCAGCGGACCCTGCGCTGACGGCAGATGCTTTCGTCCACTGGCTGGATGAAGCGGAAATCCAATCGTCTCAAGCCACTGACACGATGGACAAAGACGCGCTGCGCGAACCCACACCGATGCCACCTCTGGCACCGATGGACGGCACCGTGGATTTCCCCCGTGCGCTTGACCGCATCAACGCCGCTATGGATCCCGAAAGGATTTTTGTCACAGACGCCGGGCGTTTTCTACAAGAGGCGTGGTGGCGCATCGATGTGAGCAAACCTGCAAACATGCTTTTGGCGATTGGGGTTGGGTCCATAGGGTTGGGCATTGGACATGCTATCGGTGCGGCCGTGGCCCGTCCGGGACAACCGGTGCTTTTTGTCACCGGTGACGGTGGGCTTATGATGGGTGGTCTTGCGGAAATCACGTCAGTTGTGCGCGAAAACCTCGATATGGTTATCCTGATCTGCAACGACGCAGCTTACGGGGCAGAATACGTGCAGTTCGAGGACCGCCAGATGGACCCAGGCATGTCGCAGATTGAGTGGCCTTCTCTGGCCGGAGTAGCCCAATCTATGGGCGCAAAAGGTATGCGCGTTACCTCAGACACAGAGTTGGATGAGGCAATCGCGGCGCTTGAGGCATACAAACCCGGCGACGGGCCATTTGTGATCGACATGATGTTAAACCCAGCGGCTATTACGCGGCTACACCTGGCGGCTCAAGCCCCTGCCAAGTGATCGATCAGTGCCCGCAGGGACGCCGGCATGTGGCGTTTCTGCGGGTAAACGATGTGGATGTCGGAGACATAGAACAAGAAGTCATTCAGCACGGGGACCAGTGCGCCGGTTTCAAACGCGTCTCCTATGATGAAGTCGGGCAAAACGGCGATGCCTTCCCCGCTTAACGCCAGACGCTTGTTGATGTCGCCTTGATTAGTTGTCCAACGCCCGTGGACCCGCTTGCGGAATTCCTTGCCATCTTTGAAGGCGGCCCATTCCGCCCCGGACGTCAGATTATTGTAGCGCAAACAGTCGTGGTTTGAGAGATCTTCGAAATCCTTCGGCATCCCGCGCTTTTGAATGTAGCTGGGAGAGGCACAGGCCTGGATGACAGTCGTGCCAATCTTTTTGACGTAGAGCCCGCTGTCGTCGAGTTTGCCGATACGAACAGCCGCGTCGAAACCCTCAGAAATTAGGTCCACCCGCGAATCCAGCAGATGAAGGTGCAGGTCCACGTCCGGGTTTTTGTCCATGAAGCACTGCAATTGGGTCAGTAGCACGGCGTTGGTGTACATCGTTGGCACGGTTAGCCTCAACCGCCCGGCCACCGCCCGCCCGTGTGCTCAGTTTAAATCTCAAATTTGATTGGTTGAATTCGTGTGACTCAAATTTGATTGGTTGAATTCGTGCGTGGCAAGCACCAAGCGGGGTAGCGAGTGAGTGAAGGACACTGAGCTATAAAAAAGGACATGACAAGACTTCGTCGAGAAACCGTTAAATACAGACAAGTCTCCCAGAAATCTACCCATACTATGGTTAAAGTAAGGTTAGCCGTACCCATTATAGAGTATTTATATAAAGACGATAAATATTGAAAATTTTGGTGTGTAGGCTCGACGAGCTGCTGGCCTAATGGATTAGGCGTTGGGATAGTAATCATAGCCATGTGTAGGGACAATTTTAAAATTTTTAAAATTTTGTTTTTTTTCATCAAAGTCAGGGTTTGGGTTAGGTATAGAGTTAGAAACATTTTACGAGGTTGGTAGCTGTGTCTATAGCTTCCAGAGAATTGGCGTGAA
>JBCCET010000086.1:0-14929 GCA_039030095.1 Pseudomonadota bacterium
CGGATTTATTTGAACGGGAAGAGCGGGTGACCCGCGTGGCAGGTGATTTGGCCACGGTTGAAGCGGTGATCCGTGAAAGGACAAGTGTTTGACGGTTGAAACCACGACGTTGGCGAACGGGTTCCGGATTGTTTCGGAGCGCATGGAGGGGCTGAAATCAGCCTCGTTGGGTATCTGGGTGGGGGCCGGTGGTCGCCATGAGCGGGTGGAACAAAACGGCGTTGCTCACTTTCTGGAGCATATGGCGTTTAAAGGCACCAAGCGACGCACCTCCTTGCAGATTGCCGAGGCGATTGAAGACGCCGGGGGCTATATCAACGCTTATACCAGCCGGGAAATGACTGCGTATTATGTGCGGGTTCTGGAAGATGACGTGCCGCTGGCGGTCGATGTGATTTCCGACATTGTGCTGCATTCGATCTTTGATCCATCCGAGGTAGAGGTTGAGCGCGGCGTGATCTTGCAAGAGATCGGCCAGTCGCTGGACACGCCCGACGACGTGATTTTTGATTGGCTGCAAGAGGTGAGTTATCCTGATCAGCCCATCGGGCGCACGATCTTGGGCCCCGAGGAACGCGTCCGGGCGTTTTCGCGCGCTGACTTGCAGGCATTTGTGGCGGAACACTACCGGCCCGAAAACATGGTTTTGTCTGCCGCAGGCGCGGTTGATCACGCGGCCCTTGTACGGCTGGCGGAAGAAGCCTTTGGAAACCTGAACGGTGGGGCAAGCCAGGTGATTGTGCCGGCAAGCTATCGCGGCGGAGAGCACCGGGTTGTCAAAGAGCTGGAGCAGGCCCACTTTGCACTGGCGTTTGAGACCGAAGGGTATCGCGATCCGTTGATCTATACGGCCCAGGTCTATGCCTTGGCGCTGGGCGGTGGCATGTCGTCCCGCCTGTTCCAGGAAGTGCGCGAAAAACGCGGGCTTTGTTATTCCATCTACGCCAATGCGGGTGCTTATGCGGATACCGGCACGCTGACAATTTATGCAGGCACCAGCGGCAGCGACGTGGGGCAGTTGTCGGAGCTTTGTATCGACGAGTTGCGCCGGTCCACGGCAGATATGAGTGATGCGGAAGTGGAGCGGGCGAAAACCCAGATGAAGGCGGGCATGTTGATGGGGCTTGAGAGCCCGTCGTCGCGCTGTGAACGGCTCGCCCGGATGACCCACATCTGGGGCCGCGTGCCCAGCCTGGATGAGATCGTGGAGAAGATCGAAGCGGTTGATCGGCGCAAGGTGACGGACTATGCAACCGCACTTTGTACACGAGCGGCACCGTCGCTGGCGCTTTATGGGCCGGTCGCGGACGCGCCAGAGGCCGGTGCGCTGGCTCAGCGGATGGCAGCCTGAGTGCGAGGGGCGAAGCCCCTCAACCCTCAAACCAGATATTTTTTTTCAATAGAATTCATAAGGCCTTTTCGGAGCCTTTTGAGGTGTCTCTTCTGCGGTGCGGAAATTTTGCTGCAGTGCCGCATTTTGGGGTTGCAGAAGTCCGGCTCTTTGTGTTCCGTGCGCATGTTATTCAAGCAAACTCAAGAGGTTGACCTTATGTCACACACGCACTCGCCAACGTTCCTTTCTGATATTGCGGCGCCTGAAAATGATGCACTTTTGTGGGCCAAGCGGGCTGCATTGGTGATCTTTGGGATCCTGGCGCTCACGCTGGCTGCAAAGGCGAAGGTTGCCGTGCCGCCGTCGCCGGTGCCTGTAAACCTGGGCACCTTTGCCGTGTTGGGTATTGGTGCGGCGTATGGTCCCCGGCTCGGGATGGCGACGATTGCGGGATACATGCTGATCGGCGCGTTGGGCTTTGATGTGTTTGCCAACTCCAGCGCAGACAAAAACGGCATTGCCTATATGCTTGGCGGGTCTGGCGGGTATCTATTGGGCTATGTCCTAGCTGCCCTGACGCTTGGCCTTTTGGCCGCGCGCGGGTGGGACCGGTCTGTGGTTTGGATGGCACTGGCCATGTTTGTCGGCAACGCGATGATCTATGTGCCCGGTCTTTTGTGGCTGAACGGCTTTGCAGATAGCTGGGCGCAGACGCTGTCCTGGGGGCTGGCACCGTTTTTGATCGGTGATGCGCTGAAGCTGGCGCTTGCTGCGGTTCTGCTTCCGACGCTCTGGCGGTTTGTAGGATCCGCTCGGGGATGACAAATCAAAGGGCGCCCGTTGAGGCGCCCTTTTTTCTGGGTTAGGGGAGGGCAAACAAGGGGGCCTGTCATGTTTACCAATACCTATCCGGACGCTGAGACGATTGCAGATCTGTCAGCCAAGATGTTTTTGGAAATTGAGGCGGTGAACTTTCGCGCGGATCAGCCATACACCTTTGCCTCTGGTCTGGCGTCGCCGGTTTATATCGACTGTCGAAAGCTGATTTCATATCCAACCGTGCGGGCCGCACTGATGGATTTTGCGGTGGCCACGATCTATCGCAATGCCGGTTTTGCCGCCTTTGACAGCGCCGCGGGCGGAGAGACGGCGGGCATTCCTTTTGCCGCCTGGATATCGGAGCGGATGGGCCTGCCCATGCAATACGTGCGCAAGAAGCCCAAGGGATACGGGCGTGACGCGCAGATCGAGGGGGAGATCAAAGACGGTCAACGCGTGCTGCTGGTCGAAGACCTGACCACGGATGGTGGGTCCAAGCTTAAGTTTGCCGAGGCCATCCGCAAAGCGGGCGCCCAGTGCGACCACACGCTGGTTATTTTCTACTATGACATCTTCAAGAACGCACCTGCGATGCTGGCTGAGAACGGGTTGACCCTGCACTATCTGGTGACTTGGTGGGATGTCCTGCGCGTCGCACGTGAGCAGGGCAAATTTGATGCGACCACACTTGACCAGGTGGAGGCGTTCTTGCACGCGCCGCTGGAATGGTCTGCGGCCCATGGGGGTGTAAGCGAGGTCGTCGCCTCAACTTAAGTGGTTTGATCGCGGGCTAATCTGGCTTAGGTTTTGTTAAACGCACATAAAACCCGGAGCCCTGACGCATGGAAAGCTTCCTGCTGCAAGCCACGATCTACCTTTGTGCAGCTGTGGTTGCCGTGCCGGTGGCCAAACGGGCCGGGCTTGGGTCGGTTCTGGGCTATCTGATTGCCGGGGTCATAATCGGCCCGGTTTTTGGCCTTGTCGGCGGTCATGGCGAGGTGGTGGAGCTTCAGCACTTTGCCGAATTTGGCGTGGTGATGATGCTGTTCATCGTCGGGCTTGAGCTGGATCCCAAGGGCCTATGGGAAATGCGGCACAAGCTGATCGGGTTGGGCGGGTGCCAAATTGCGCTGTCCACCCTGCTTATTGCTGTGATCTTTATGGCCTTTGGCCAACCCTGGGCGATCGCGCTGGCGATTGGGTTGATCTTTGCGCTCAGTTCCACGGCAATTGTGATCCAGACCCTGAATGAGAAGGGGCTGATGACCACAAATGGCGGGCGGTCGGCGTTTTCGGTCCTGTTAAGCCAGGACATCGCGGTTATCCCGATGCTGGCTTTTGTGCCGCTTTTGGCGATCAGCGGCGTTCATAATTTTGCGGCCCATGGGGATGATGGCCATGGTGAGGCCAGCGTGTCCCTGGTGGCCGGACTGCCCGGTTGGGGGGCGGCGCTTGTGACGCTCGGCTCTATCGTTTTGGTTGTTCTGATTGGCGTCTACCTAACACGCCCGGTGTTTCGGTTCATCGCTCGATCTCGGTTGCCTGAAATGTTCACTGCTGTTGCGCTTTTGCTGGTTGTAGGCATCGCGCTTTTGATGATGTCGGTGGGCCTGTCGCCTGCGCTGGGCACGTTTTTGGCAGGCGTGGTGTTGGCCAATTCTGAATACCGACATCAGCTGGAAAGTGATGTGGAGCCTTTCAAGGGGCTGCTTTTGGGGCTGTTCTTCATCACGGTGGGCGCTGGCATCAACTTTGATCTGCTGGCGGGTAAGCCGATTAGCCTGTTTATGATGGTGGTCAGTGTGATGGCCGCAAAAGGCGCCGTGCTCTACGGCCTCGCCGTGGTGTTCAATCTGCGCGGAAAAGACCGTTGGTTGTTCACTTTGTCTTTGGCGCAGGCGGGTGAGTTTGGGTTTGTGATGTTGTCCACAACTGTGGCGACAAACGTGATCCCCACGGCGTTGAGCCAGGAATTATCCTTGGTGGTGGCGATTTCCATGTTGCTGACCCCGCTGTTGTTCATCGTCTATGACCGGATGCAAAAACGCATGGTTGAGGATGGCGACGACCGCGCCGAAGACGACATCGACGAAAAAGAAGATGGCACGGTCATCATCGTGGGCATCGGCAGGTTCGGTCAGATTGTGAACCGGATTGCCCTTGCCTGCGGCCTGAAAACCGTAGTGATCGACCGGCATGTGGAACAGATCGACGCGATGCGGCGGTTTGGGGTGAAAGGCTATTTTGGGGATCCAACGCGGCCTGATCTGATGCACTCCGCCGGACTGATGACAGCCCGTATCCTAGTGGTGGCGGTTGATGATAATGCGGCGGCGGTCAAACTGGTCGAACATGCCCGCAAGGAACGCCCGGACCTGCATATTATTGCGCGGGCTTATGATCGCAACCATGTTTATCAGCTCTATCGGGCCGGTGCGAACGACATTGTGCGGGAAACCTTTGACAGCGCCCTGCGGGCGGGCCGCTATATGCTGAGCGGCGCCGGGTGGTCCGACTATGACGCTTTTGCCGCGCGCGACGCGTTCTACAAGGCCGACCGGCATGCCTTGCAGGAATTGGCAGCTGTCTGGGATCCGGCTGTGCCGAACGTCCAGAACGAGGCTTATGTGGAGCTTGCCAAGCAGATCAACAGCGACCTGCACACCGGCTTTTTGTCGAACCTGAGCCAGGTGATTGACGAGGCAGAGGACACCCCTGAAAAGCAAGCGGCCGAGTAGGTCGGAAACCGGCAACATCGACGTCGTTCTTGGGATAGCGGGAGGCTTCGCTGACCGATATCGCACGCGAAAGCTGAGCCGAGGTCGACATGCTGCGTTTCATTACCCCATCTACCAGAACCCGTCGCACGCCGTTTTCCCAATGGGTGGAACAGGCCGGCGTAAAGGCCTATTCGGTCTACAATCACATGTTGCTGCCAACCATGTTCGACAGCCTGGAGGAAGACTGCGCGCACCTAAAACGCGCGGTCCAAGTGTGGGATGTGTCTGCTGAGCGGCAGGTGGAGCTGAAAGGCCCGCACGCAGAGCGTTTGTTGCAGATGGCCACGCCGCGCGATCTGGCGCGGATGCAGGATGACCAGTGTTATTATGTGCCGCTGGTAGGTCCTGACGGGTACATGCTGAACGACCCGGTGGCAATCCGATTGGCGCCGGACAGGTTTTGGGTGTCACTGGCAGATTCGGATGCACTTTTCTATTTCAAGGGACTGGTTGCAGGCTTTGGCCTGGATGTGGACGTGTTTGAACCCGACGTCTCGCCGTTAGCGATCCAGGGGCCATTAGCCAACGACCTTGCTGCTGCCGCGTGGGGCGATGACGTGCGCAAATTGCGGTTTTTTCGGCATATGAAAGTCGAGGTGGGCGGCAAGGAAATGTTGTTGGCCCGCTCTGGCTGGTCCAAGCAGGGCGGCTTTGAGCTGTACCTTGATGGGTCAGAGCACGGGCAGGAGATCTGGGAACGCCTGTTTGAGTTGGGGGCGGACATGGACGTCCGCGCCGGATGTCCCAATGGGATTGAGCGGATTGAAAGCGGGCTTTTGTCCTTTGGCAACGATGTGCTGTTGTCGGACACGCCCCTGCATGCAGGCCTGGGCAGTTACGTGCACGATGTTCCTGGTTGCCTCGCCAATGATGCCTTGAAGGCGATGGGCGAACCCGATCGCATGATCCGTGCGGTGGAAATTTCCGGCGACGGGGTGCCGGGCTGCGTGGCACCGTGGCCGCTGTGGTTGCACGGGGAACGGGTTGGTGAGATCAGATCTGCTGCTTATTCGCCGGAGTTTGAAACCGGGGTTGGGATTGCCATGATTAGCGATCCGGCCTGGTCGCCGGGCACGGTCTTGCAGGTGGAAGCGCCTGACGGTGAATGGCTGGAAGCCACAGTTCATCCGGGGTTCTGGCGGTAGGGCAGGGTAACGACCACGCCCGTGATGGAGTGGTCTTCGGCTGCGGTTTCTGGCGCTACCCCGCGATCCGGGGGCGTCCGCTGGCAATTGCCGTGATCTCTGCCTCAATGAACATGCGTCGTCCGTCCAACGTTGCTGTGCGAATATCGCGTTCAAACCGGACGTTAATACCCTCGGCCCCGGATGCGCGGGCGCGATCGGTCGTGAGTTCGGTCAATTCTGCCTCAAGTGCTGCGAGGGCTGCGTCTTCCTGTGCGAAATCCTGTTGACCCGATGGCATATGCGTTCGGAAACGGCCTTCGCCTTCAGCTGTGATAGTAGCCGTCTGGCGGATGGCCACCTGACCCACAACGGCGCCAATCGCGTTTGCTACACCGGCGTGTTTTGGCACGATCATTTGCGTCGACAACCGATCGCCCACCGCGCCGTAGTACGTCGCTGCGGAGGCGCCGAGCCCAACCACTGGCAAATTCAGCGACACATCAAGCGCCACCATGCCCCGGTGATGATCCAGCCCCGCCCGCGTCAGCGCGTGGCTGGCCAGTTCAGCGGAAGGTTGGCCAAAATTGCGGTCGTCTTCTGAAAATGCGGATTCGAGCAGTGCCTGCACTGTCTGCGTGGTGAGCTGATCCACGATCATCTGCGCGATTTGCGTCGGGCCTTCAGCCACCGGCACACCGGCACCGGTGCGTTTGCGGCAGAAGAGTTCCGCCCCCATCCGCGCTGCATCGGCGTCCCAAGCATCAAGAAGGCCCAGCGCATGGGCGGCGTCTGACGGGGTTAGAGCCGCAATCGTGACAAGCCCGCGTCCAACCAGTTTTTGCAGTGCGCCGGTTTCAATGCGGGATTTCAACAACGCACCCATTTCAGATGCTTGGTCGCCCAGCCTGTCCAGCAGACGAAGTTCCCGGTCACTCAACCCGTCAGGGGTGTGTCCGGATAGGCGCCTTGGCAGTACAAACCGGGCGTCAAATTCACCGGCCTTGTCCGATCCGGTTTGCCGGTCGAGTGCGGGCAGCACCACGTCTGCCCATTCGGTAGCGGCCAAAGAGATTGGAACCACCCGCCTGGGGCCCAGCAGCAGACCGCCTGCAAGGCCTTCGCGTTCCAGGTGAACCTCGCTGTCCCCGCCAAGGCCGGTGGTGCGCATCGCCACCGCCTCCACCATCGTGCGAAAGCCACCGACCAGCGCGCCTGCGGGGTCGATGGTTGGGCGTCCGTCGCGCAGCACGGCCACGTCTGTGGTGGTGCCGCCAATGTCGCTGACCAGGGCATGGTCCTGTCCGGTGAGCCAGCGGGCGCCGACGATGCTGGCGGCCGGACCGCTGAGGATCGTTTCAATGGGCCGTTCCCGAGCCAGCGCGCCGGATATCAGTGCCCCATCGCCGCGCACCACCATAAACGGCGCGTCTATGCCGATGGATCGAAAGTATTCCTCTGCCGAGCCGATCAGGCTGTCGATCATGCCAATGAGCCGTGCGTTCAGCACGGCGGTCATGGCGCGTTTTGGGCCGCCAAGCTTGGCGCTAAGCTCATGGCTGCAAGTCACTGGCGCGCCGGTTGCGGTGCGGATAATGTCGCGGGCCGCCACCTCATGGGCTGAATTTCGGGTGGCAAACTGGCTCGCCACGGCAAAACCGGACACGGTTCCGTCCAGTTCGGCGAGCGCGGTTTGTAGTGCGTCGGCGTCAAAGGCTGACGCTTCGCTGCCATTGGCCAAATGGCCACCCGCCACTCGGATCACCGGGTCGCCCCGCAAGGCGTCATCCAGCCCCTGGCGCGCGATGTCACGGTCGGAAAACCCGATGAAAACCAGGCAGACGCGGGCGCCCTGACCTTCCACCAGTGCATTTGTGGCCAGCGTTGTGGAAAGCGAGCAAAGTGAGACGTCTGCGGCTTTTGTCCCGCTGTCTTCCAGCACGGCAGAAACGGCTTTGCCGATTCCAATCGCCAGATCCTGACGAGTTGTCAGCGATTTGGCGGACGCAATCACGGCGTCTTCGCCGTCAGTTAAAACCGCATCCGTATAGGTGCCACCGGTGTCTACGCCCAGTAAAATTGCCATGGTTTACCCGCCCGTTTTCCCTGCTTCGCCCATAGCTTTTTAGGCGGTGCACGTCACCCAAAAACATGCGCCGCCGCGTCACCTCTGGCGCGGGTGGGCAAATCGGGGCAGGGTGCGCCAAAGAAAAGGGAGCCGCCCATGTTTGAACGCATCAAAATTGATATTGCCGACGGTATCGCCGAAGTTTGCCTGAACCGGCCAGAGAAGAAAAACGCGCTGGATCCGCTGTTTTTTGAAGAACTGATTGCGGCGGGCGAAAGCCTGCATGGTCGCAATGATTTGCGCGCTGTTGTGATGTACGGGGCAGGCGGATGTTTTTGCGCGGGCCTCGATACTTCAAGCCTGGGTGGCATGGCGTCAGATCTGGATGCGACCCGCGATATCCTGCGCAATCCACCCGCCGGGGACCGGGGCAACAAGTTTCAGCGCCCGACCCTGGCGTGGCAGGAAATTGAAGCGCCGGTCATTGCTGCCGTAGAAGGCGTGGCATTTGGCGGCGGCATCCAGATTGCGCTGGCAGCAGATTTCCGGTTTGCGGCACCTGATGCGCGGCTTTCGATCATGGAGGCGCGTTGGGGCATAATTCCGGATATGGGCATCACCCAGTATCTGCCGCAACTGATGCCTGCGGACCGGGCCAAAGACTTGATCATGACGGGCCGGATTGTGGATGCTGACGAAGCGCTGTCTTTGGGTCTGGTCACACGAGTGTGCGACGATCCGCTTGCGCAGGCGCGGGCCTACGCCAAGATGCTGTCGCTCAAAAACCCGGAGGCCGTGCGTGCGAACAAGCAGATGATCAACGCGGTTTGGGGGGCGGGTGATGATGCGCTGCGCATGGAGGCCGATTTACAAGCGGACATCATCGGCAGCGCAAATCAGATGGAAGCGGTCATGTCCGAGATGCAAAAGCGCGCGCCGGTCTGGAAATAAATTCACTGTCAGCGAGACACCTTAGAGGCTTTTAATACGGAGGGCAGCCGGATTTGGGGCAAATCCGGGGCGCTCTGCTGTAGCGGTTTGACAGGTTTGAGCGTCGGGCCTTAGTCGAATTTGAAGAGCTTTTTCAGCTCATCTTTTACGGCGTCCTCTACCTTGTCTTTCACCTTTTCCTCTGTGGATCTGGTGTCTGGCTGCACCTCTGGCGCTGGGTCAGGCGTGGCTGTGTCCACCGGTTGCGGGTTGAACGCCACGCCGGTGTTGAGGCGCGCAGGCCGCGCGCGTGGACGTTTGCCCGACGTGCTGAGCGCCAGCGCTGTGCCAGTGCCCAGCGCGGTCGGCGGGGCGGGTGTTGGTGTCGGGGCAGGTTGCGGGTCGCTGCCCAGCCCAAGTTCCTTACGAAGCTTATCAGCCAGCGACAGCTTCAACTGATCTTCCAGGCTACCGCCGGTTTCGGGTTTCGGGTTCAGCGACAGCCCGTCGCCTGATTGCGCGGTGTCACTTCCGCCGAATTCTTTTTGAAGTTTTTCGGCAATTCGCGCCTTCACGCTGTCTTCGACAGAGCTTCCGGGATCATCGAGAAGGGCGCGCACCTCTGCCAGTTTTTCCTGCCCACCGAGCGTGTCTTTGAGTTTGCCGGACAAAAGCAGTTCAGTGAGTTTTTCCAGGTCAGGCTTGAACTTCAGGTTTGACCAAAGCCCGGTGATCGTCACAGGTACGGTGAATTCGGCGCCTTCCGCCAAACTTGTGGGCGTCACGAGGTAGTTCATTGCCTGTCCACCTATGTCGACGCTGCCTTTGCCGCCTGCGCGAAACAGAGGGCTGATCAGGCTAAGGTCAAGGTTTTGGAGAACGCCTTTGTCCATCTGGAACGTGCCGGTGAGTGACGAGAACTCGGTTGCGCCTTCAAACCCGCCGAAGGCTTTTTTCAAGTTGCGCATCATAGCGGCCAGATCGACGCCTTTGATGGTGCCGCGGCCCAGCTCCACGCTGCCCGATCCACTAAGCGACCGCATGATGGCATCCATGGATACGCCAGATCCGTTCAGTTGCAGCCGCGTGGTGCCCGCGCCGGTCAGCCGTGTGATACCGGCCATTTGGCCTAGCAGTTTTTCCAACTCGATCCCGTTGGCGGTCAGATCACTGGAAAAGCTGACCGCTTTTCCACCGCGCACGTTGGCTGTGCCCGAAAGCGTGCCGTCAAACGCGTCTACGCGGTTCAGTTTCACCGCCAGACGACCGTCGCGAAGTCGCAGTTTCACGTCTGTTGTGCCAAGCTGCGTAACCCCAAGGTCTACGCTGTCAGCCCGCAAGGTGACGTCAGCGTTGACCGCGTTCATACCCTCCACGGATATGGGGTCTTTGCTCCACCCGGTAGTCGTGCGCCCGGCGGCACCGCCTTCGCTTGGCGTTGCACTGCTGCTGTCACCTGTGAACCCGCTTAGATCGAGCGCACCTGCCCGCAGTTGGGCCGCTATTGTCGGCACATTGCCCGGGGTGAACATGATTGGGCCGGTCAGTGTGTTGCCGTCGAACCCGTAACGCCCGCCCTTGATTTCAACTGCGCCGGAAGCGGCAATCGTCATCGCGCCGGCCACATCCGCATTTTTCAGCGTACCACTTGGAAGGTCTGCGGATACTTTCGCTAGCGTCAAAGCCCGGCGCAGGTCATCAATCTGCGCGTCCAGCGCGCCTTCTACCGTGATACCTGAGCGCGGGTTCAGGCCGCCATTGAAGGACACCCGCCCGATATCTTTCAGCAAAAGTTGGGTATCAACTGTGATTGACTGGGTCTGCATCCAACCGGGGTCACCCGATAAGGTCACATTGCCGCCAAAGCTGTTGCCATCCAGTGTGCCGCCAATAGTGCCGCCAAAGGCCAAAGCGGTTTCTGACAGCGTAAGCGGACCCTGCAGACGCAGGTTTTTCAATCCGGTCACCTGAGCGGGGAGGGCCACGCCCAGACGCGCCGCGATGCTGTTCAGGTCTGCCGCAGACAGATCTACCAGACCCGAGGCGGACCCGTCTGCACCGACCGCACCTTTGAAGCTGAGATCCGCGCCAAGCCCCGCGACCTGCAATTCCATTTCGCCCGGATTGCCTGCCATCGCCGCAAACCGGTCCGGCAAGGACAGTTTGATCGCTGCTTTGTCGCCGTCCACGCGCGCGCTGATGTCGGCAGACAGGCTGGGCGTATTTGCGGGCAGGGCAGCGGTGCCGTTGATTTCTGTTATGGCCACGCGTTGTCCGGTGCCGTGATCCGTGAAGATGACCGTGCCGTTTTCGATCAGGCCGTTTTCAAGCGACACGTTTGTGCTGCCACTTTCTGAAGGTGAAGGATTGCCCGCTGTCGCGTCACCTGTGGTCGGCCCAGCGGTGGACAAATCCCAGTTGGCACGCCCATCTGCTGCGCGTTCCAGGTGGATCACCGGATTTGTTAGCCGCAGCGTTTTGATTTGCACGTCGCCGCTGATCAGCGCGGCGAGGTCCACGCCCACGGCGGCGCCGTCAGCGGTGATCATCTGCGGCACGTCAGACCAACTGGCGTTAGAGATCGAAAGTCCGCCGGTTTTCACACCAAGTGTCGGAAACAATGTCGGCGTAAACTCCCCGGTCAGAACAAGCTTTCGCCCGGTCTGTTTTTCCAACTGCTCAGAGGCAATCTGGCCAATGCGATCGGCCGGCAGCATGAAAAGCAGCGCAAGCGCCACCACCACCATCGCCACAAGAGCCATGCAAATTCTGAAAATCCAACGCATACTGCTGAGCCTTTTTTATGTATTATCTGGGCAATCGGGTGGTATTCTCAAGGGGACAATGCCGCGAATTCCGTTTCGGCGCAAAAAGGCGCATGTTTCGGGTCGCACCTTGGCCCGATGCGGCCTAGACCTTGGCTCATGACCGCACGCGCGCCCATGAACGCCACGGAATGGCTGCTGTTGACCACGCTTGCGGTGGTTTGGGGCGGGTCATTCTTTTTTGCAGCTGTTGCCGTAACCGAACTGCCGCCGATGACTGTGGCATTTATTCGTGTGTCGGGGGCGGCTCTGGTGCTTTGGGCCGTGTTGTTGATCTCTGGCGGGGCCGTTCCGCGCGACATGCGCCTGTGGAGCGCACTTTTTGTGATGGGCCTCTTGAACAATGTGATCCCGTTTTCGCTGATCTTTTGGGCGCAAACCGACATTGCGTCCGGTCTGGCGTCGATCCTGAATGCGACCACGCCTATTTTTACTGTGCTGGTCGCGCATCTTTGGACTGTGGATGAAAAACTGACAGCGCCGCGTGCCGCTGGCGTGGCGCTGGGGTTTGCCGGTGTTGTGCTTATTTTCAGTGGTCGTTTGGGCGGGGGATCCGGTTATCTGGCCATGTTGGCAGTGCTTTTGGCGGCGGTTTCTTACGCTTTTGCAAGCGTTTACGGCAAACGGTTTGCTGGGCTGGGCGCGGTGCCGATGGTTGCTGCGGCGGGTCAAGTGACCGCGTCTGCCATCATTCTTTTGCCGGTCATTTTGATCTTTGATCAACCGATGCAGTTGCAGATGCCCTCGCTGGCAACAATTTGGTCGCTGGTGGGTCTTGTCGTCTTATCAACGGCGCTGGCGTATTTCCTGTTCTTCCGCATATTGGCCACGGCGGGGGCCACGAACCTGATGCTGGTCACATTATTGGTGCCGGTTAGCGCAATCCTGCTGGGTGTGGTTTTTCTGGCCGAGGTGATATCGGTCAGCCAGATTTGCGGAATGGCTTTGATCGGGTTGGGACTTTTGGCGATTGACGGGCGCGTAGTGCGCTGGTTTTCACGCGGCTAGAACCGCACTTCGACGTTGGGCAGTTCCAGCGCAGTCACAAGGTCGCGCACTTCCTGCCGCGCCGCCACGTTGGAAATGTTCAGCGATCCGCCGCCCACATCCTTGATATCCAAAAGTGTCAGGCCGTGCGGGAAGAGCTCGCGAAACACCACCCGGTCCGACAGCCCAGGCGCCAGGCGAAAACCGATGCGGCGGCTCAGATCTTTTAGCGCGGCGCCGACCTTGCGCTTGTTGTGCATGTTCTGGGCGCCCACCCGGTTGCGGGTGACAACCCATTCGATGGGGCGCGCCCCGGTTTCAGCCCGCGCCTTGCGGGCATCCCAGACCATCTCGGAATACACCGAAGGGCCGGTGACAGCGTTGGTATCAGGGTCAATGCGAGCCAACAGATCAAAGTCCACAAAGCTGTCGTTCATAGGTGTGACGAGTGTGTCAGCCATGGCGTGGGCCAGTTCCGCCAGTGCGGAATGCGACCCCGCGCAATCCACCACGATGAAGTCCGTGACTTCATCCAATTCAAGGATTGCCTGTTGGAAAGCCACAAGCGAGGCCTCATCACCTGGTGGCATGCCCATTTCCGCAGGTGTTTTGATGATGCCAACCTGGGGCAAGGGCAGGGAGGTGCCCTGTTTTTTGACGTATTCGGTCCGGTTTTCGATATACCGATTCAAAGTCTGTTGGCGCAGATCCAGATCAATTGCGCCGACGCGAAAGCCGCTGCGCAAAAGAGCAGTCAGGACGTGCATGGCGGTTGTTGATTTGCCCGCTCCGCCTTTTTCGTTGCCGAATACGATGATGTAGGCCATCCGGTGTCCCCTGCCTTCCGAGATATTTTGTGCGCACAGATGCGTCAGAGGCTGTTTCGCGCACTATGGTCGACGGGGGGCGCCGTTGCAATATTGTTTCCATTTCGGAAACTGTTAACCGGCCGTTCCCACGGCTTGGGCGTCTTTTCTTGCACGAATGCAACCAAACGAAAAAAGCCGCCCCGTGTCCGGGACGGCTTTTTGAAAAGTCGAGAAGGGTGGCTTAGAAGCCCAGACCTTCGTATTTTTTCTTGAACTTGGACACGCGACCGCCGGTATCCAGCAGTTTGGTGTTGCCGCCTGTCCAGGCCGGGTGGCCGGACGGGTCAATATCCAGGGTCAGCACGTCGCCTTCCGCGCCCCAGGTGGAGCGGGTTTTATAGCTGGTGCCGTCGGTCAGTTTGACCTCGATCATGTGGTAGTCGGGGTGCAGATCTTTTTTCATCTCTTTGCTCCGAAGTGCCGGCTAAGTCAGGTGCGTCAACCGGTTCAGCCCGGTCCGGGACCCGCTCGCCCAACTGGTGGATTCGCGAAGCCGTCTCTTAGGACGGAATGCGGCCCCGCGCAAGGGCCGCATGTGTTTAACCGGCGGCAGGCATGCTTCCAGCCATACGGGCCATGCGCAGCGCGCGCAGATCCTCTCTGGCCATGGGTTCTTCGTAGATGCATTCCAGTTCTTGCTGGAACTTGGCTTCGCGAACATTACGGCGGTCCACAAAGGCAATGGTTGCCCCGGCGCACCAAAGCGAACCCCACCAGATAAGAGCCAGAATTGGGAGTGCGATAAGCGCACACAGGGTCAGCATCTCGCGCCAGCCCGGCGCCTGCTGGAAAGCCTCCAGGATTGATGCCTCATCCAATCCGGAAAAGGTGGAGGCCGCCATTGTGATGCCAAGCACAAAATAAAGGATCAGGCCGACGGTGAGGATCGTTCCTGCGATCAGGTTCAAAAGGAACATGCGGAACGCATAGGCGCCAAAGCCCCAGAAAATCTCATAGTCGCGAGCTTTTGCCGAACACGATGCCGCGTTGGCTGCCATTGGAACCGCGATGGCGCAGTAAGCGATTTGCGTGAGCGTGCTGGAGATCACGTAGTATGCGTAAACCCCGGCACCGGAAAACACGGATTCCAGTTCTGACTGCGCCTCTGGCGTGCCAGCCAAGGCCAATTCAAACATGCGGTCCCAGTCGAAGAGGCCGAGATAGCCCAACGTGAAAAACCCTGCCACAGACAAA
>JBCCET010000087.1:0-14852 GCA_039030095.1 Pseudomonadota bacterium
GGCATTCAGACTTGATCGGCGCCTTCAACAAGGTGCGCAACCACTTCGGGATGAGCAGGATCGCGCAGGCAGGTGCGCTCGCAGCGTTAAAAGACACCCGCTACCTGACATCTGTGATCAGCGAAGTGGCACAGGCACGCGCGCGCATCGACAAAATCGCCAGCGCTCAGGGGCTAGAAACGCTGGCGTCCGCGACCAACTTTGTGGCCATGGACTGCGGCCAGGACGGGGAGTTTGCGCGCCGGGTTTTGACAGAACTTGTGGCGCGGGATGTATTTGTGCGCATGCCATTTGTGGCGCCGCAGGACAGGTGCATCCGCATTGGTGTGGGCACAAAAGCGGATCTCGATTTTCTGGAGCTTCAGCTGCCGATGGCGCTGGAAGCTGCATCAGAAGGGTAGGGCTGCTGCGCCGGTCAAGTCAGCAGTGCAACCGCTATGGCAAGAGCGCCAATTTCAGCCGTTTGTTGTACGCACCCCAGCACGTCACCTGTGTACCCTTCAATCTTTCGCCAGGCTAACCAGCATACTGGCAAAGCGGCCAAGGCGGCCACGATCCAGATCGCAAAGCCGGCCCATCCGACGCAGACCACAGCGATGATCAGCGCCAATATTGCAGCCACCGCCATTGCCGGGGCAGACACGAAACCGACAGCGGCGGCCAGTCCGTCTTTGCGGGCCAGGGGCATGGCCCACATCGTCAGCGCCATCGGCATGCGTGACACTGCGCCCACTGCCGTCAGTATAAGAACTTCGCGCCCGGCCAAGGCGCCTTCGATCCCCGACCACCGCATGATCAGGGCAATTCCTAAGGCAATAACGCCGAATGCCCCAACACGGCTATCTTTCATGATCTCCAACCGCCGGTCTTTGGTGGTGCCGCAGCCAAACCCGTCTGCGCAGTCAGCCAAACCATCTTCGTGTAGGCCACCGGTCAGAAACACCAGCACCGCCAGCCCGGCCCCTGCTACCATTCCGCCTGGAATGCCCACAGTCGACAATATCCAGGCGACTAACCCCGCTATCACTCCCACCAGCGCGCCTGCCAGTGGATACGCCCAGGCAGCATTGGCGGCGCGTTCTGCAGCTTTCGCGTGGTCCACCGGGATAGGCAGTCGTGTCAAAAGACTAAGCGCCGTTGGAATATCCGACGGTGATAAATCAACCTTGGTCAGCATGTTTTGGGCTGTGTCGCGCATGGGCGAAAATCCTTCGCGAATCCCGTTGTTTGTCGGCAGCATTTAAGGCTAATCCCAAGGCACGCACAACGCGTGTCAAAGGGCAAATCATGGCAGAAGCAGGCTTCACAAACGTCGCGGAATTTAAAGCAGCCCTTGCTGGCGCACCGCCTGCGGATGCTAAGGCGCTGGCCGCCGCGCGGGACCGCAACCAACAATTGACCAAGCCGCCGGGCGCGCTGGGTCGTCTAGAAGATTTGGCGTTGTGGTATGCGTCCTGGCGCGGTCAGGCTGCGCCGCGCATTACGTCCCCGCAAATCGCAATCTTCGCGGGAAACCACGGTGTTGCGGCGCGCGGCGTGTCGGCCTTCCCGGCGGAGGTGACGGAACAGATGGTCCTGAATTTTCAACATGGCGGGGCCGCGATCAACCAGTTGGCTGGCACCTTTGGTGCCACGTTGACGGTGGAACCGCTGATGCTAGACCAACCGACTGCGGATTTCACTGTAGCACCGGCAATGACGGAGGCAGAGTTTCTGTCAGCCCTGCGTGTTGGCTGGGAAAGCGTGGCAGCGGACACCGACCTTTTGGTGGTTGGGGAGATGGGCATCGGCAATACAACGTCTGCGGCTGCCATTGGCTGCGCGCTTTTTGGGGGGGCCGCGCAAGATTGGGTCGGGCGCGGGACCGGGGTCGATGACGCCGGACTCAAGCTGAAAACAGATGTGGTGACGCTGGGCGTGGCCCGCCACGCGGGTGCAAAAGGATTGGACCTACTGAGCTGTCTTGGCGGTAGGGAATTAGCCGCGATGGTTGGTGCAATCGCCTGTGCCCGCATACGGCGCGTCCCGGTCATTCTGGACGGTTTCATCTGCACAGCGGCCGCCGCGACGCTAGGGGCGGATGTCCCAGGTGCGTTGGATCATGTGGTTGCAGGACACCGGTCTGATGAGACTGCACACGCTGCGTTCTTGAACCACCTTGGTCTGGAACCGATCCTCGATCTGGGGTTGCGACTTGGGGAGGCGTCAGGGGCCGCAGTGGCCATTGGCATCTTGCAGGCAGCGGTGAATTGCCATGCTGGAATGGCCACTTTTGCAGAGGCTGGCGTAGCCGACGGATAATCGAAGCACTTTTACGTAACTCGATGATTTTCAGGGATTGTTAAGGAACGCGGGTTACCCCGGCTGCATCACAGCGAATTGCAGGTGCCGCCAGAATGTGGGAGTTGCTTGGACTTTTTTGGGAACGTACCACAGGACACGGCAGATCCCGTGCGCTGCGCGATCTCGATAGTTTCGAAGAATATCATAATGCCGAAAACCGTTTGCGGCGGTACACGGTGTCCCGTTTGCGGCTGGTTCATTCCCGTTGCACGTTGAATTGTGTGGACGCGGGACTAGTGGCCCTTGTGGCGTCCCCATGGCTGGGTCTGATTGCCATCTTGATCAATCTGCCGTTTGAAATTGCAGAGGCGATAGTTCTGCGGCGCGAACTTCGCAAAGGAACCTTTTCGGCCACCCGATCTCAGCGCAATATCCGCATGGTGACCATCGGGCAGGCGATTGGTATTTCGATCCCGCTGATCCTGATAGGCACCCACGCGCCCGAACTGCGACTTTTGGCCTGGGCTTACCTTTTCGCATCGGTCACGCTGACGATGTTTGCAGCGCATTACTATCCAGAAGCCCATAAAATCCGAATGGCAACCTTGCTGACATCGGCTGGATTTATCCTCTTATACGGACCGATGTCCGGCCAGATCACTTTGGGCCAGTTCACGGTGGAATTGATTGCATTCTGGACGCTTGGCTATTCCCTGCGCCGCGTTTTTCAAAGGTTGCAGTGGCGCGAAGACCGTATGCAATCGGCGGAGCGGGAGTTGATTGAAACAGCGATTGAGGCAAAGCGCCTTGCTGTGGTTGCTGAACACGCAACAGAGGCAGTGACCCTGCTGGACCGGGACCTCAAAATTACCTGGGTCAATGATCAGTTCACAAAATTCACCGGCTACACTCTGGAAGATCTGAAAGGAAAAAACCCCGGTGAGTTGTTAGATCACCCATCAACTGACCCGGCAGAGTTGAAAAAACTGTCCAGCATCGTCGAACGCGGTGAACCTGTCAGCGTGCAAATCCTGAACCGGCTCAAAGACGGGCGCAGCGTTTGGGTGGATATACAACAATCCCCGGTGCTGGACGAAAACGGAGAGGTGGTGTCGATCATCTCGGTTGAACGGGATGCAACCGAACGCGTGGCGCAGAAAACGCGGCTCCGCGACGCGCTCAACTCTGCGGAGCAGGCGGCGCGTGAAAAAACGGCATTTCTCAGCCGGATGAGCCATGAACTGCGTACACCGGCAAATGGTATCGTGGGGACAGGCGATCTTCTGCGGGAGACCAAACTGGATGCAGACCAGCGGGCCATCGTTTCTATGTTGGAAGAGAGTTCAGGCCGCATGATGCGCCTTGTGGACGACATCTTGAACTATTCGGAACTCAGCGAAGGAAAGGTAATCGAACGGATAGATGTGGTTCAGGTCAACAGTTTGATCCAAGGTACTATTGAAGAACATCGCCCAGCAGCGGATGCGAAATCGCTGACCTTGAGCGGGGCGGAAATTTGCCCCGATTTGTCGGTGAAAGCTGATGGTCTGTTGTTAAGGCGCACGGTCAACAAGCTGATCGGCAATGCAGTGAAGTTCACGCAAAATGGCCAGATAAAAGTTGTAACGCAGTATGAAGACGGCGAACTTTCGATCTCTGTCAAAGATACTGGCGTAGGGATTTCGCCAGACGCGCTGACACGCATCTTTGACCAGTTTGAGCAGGCCGACGGTGAGATGACCCGCAGGTTTGATGGGCTTGGTCTTGGCCTGACGATGGCGCAGGAACTTGCACGGCTTTTGGGCGGGCGCATCGACGTGCAATCGGAAGAGGGGCAGGGCAGCACTTTCACCCTGCGCCTGCCGGTGGACGCGGTGGACGCGGTAAAACCAAAGACAGCCCATCCGCGCGAGCTTCGCTTGCTGGTGGCTGAAGATAACCGCACCAATCGGTTATTGATCAAGAAGATGTTCAAAGGCGTTGACTACGTCATAGACTTCGCTTTCGACGGTGTTGAAGCGGTTGAAAAATATGGTCTTATCAACCCGGACATCGTTTTGATGGACATCTCAATGCCAAACAAAGACGGGATATCAGCTGCCCGCGACATCCGCAGTTTTGAACTGGAACGTCAGTTGCCACGCTGTCCAATTGTTGCGGTTACCGCCAACGCGTCTGATCTGGATAGGCAAAAATGTTACGATGCTGGCATGGACGGCTTTTTGCCTAAACCGGTTCGCAAGGCGCGCCTGATCGAGGCGATAGATCAGGTTTTGTAGAGCAAAACTTGAGAAACTAATGGTCATACGACCGCAGAAGCCGAAGCGGGACTGTTGTATTAGGTTAGCGGACACAGGCCGAAACCGTCGGTCAAAAACGCGCATCTTTTTTGCCTGCGTGAATCAGAACCAGAAACTGGTTCGATAGCGTCGAAAAGTTGGGTTTTAGTCAAAACTACCAACTTCAATCGCATCAGCCCGTATCTGCGAGCGGCCTTAAGTGACTGCCGAACGCACCTTGTATTCCGGTTTATCCCAAAGCCGATTGCCCATTACGTCTGCCAGAATATCCACTGCGCGTTCGATGTCTGACATTTCCAGATAAAGCGGGGTGATGCCAAACCGCATAATGTCAGGCGCCCGAAAGTCTCCGATGACGCCGCGCGCGATCAGGGCTTGCATCGCTGGATATCCGTTCTCAAAGGCAAAAGACACTTGGCTACCGCGATCAGCGGGGGTTCTCGGGCTCGCGAGTGACAATTCCGGACACTCACTTTCCACGCCGGCGATGAACGTTTCAGACAAAGTAATAGCCTTGTCGCGGACGTCCTGCATCGAGACGTCGTCCCAGATATCGAGTGCGGCCTCTAACGCGGCCATTTGAAGAACAGACGGGGTGCCAACGCGCATCCGCTGTACCGCGTCGGCTGGTCGGTAATTCGGATCAAAATCAAAAGGTGCCGCATGTCCTAGCCAACCTGCCAACGCTGGGTTCACGGTTTCTGCCAAATCGGGCCGGACATAAATAAACGCAGGCGCGCCGGGACCGCCGTTGAGATATTTATACGTGCATCCGACCGCAATTTCAGCACCTGAGCCGTGCAGGTCCACGGGCAGTGCGCCGGCAGAGTGGGCCAAATCCCAAACCGTGATAGCACCCACCGCTTGGGCGCGTGCAGTCAAATCCGCCATCTCATGCTTGCGCCCGGTGCGATAGTCGACCTCGGTCAACATCATGACTGCAACTTCTTCGTTCAGATGATTGGACACGTCTTCAGGCGCTACACATTTCACGGTATGGCCTTGGTCCAACATTTGAGCCAAGCCATTTGCCATATAGAGGTCGGTGGGAAAATTCCCTGTATCGCTCAAAATCACGCGCCGATCTGGCCGCAGCGCCAAACCTGCAGCCACCGCCTGATAGACTTTGATCGAAAGCGTGTCGCCGAGCACTACACTGCCCACAGGCGCGCCGATCAAGCGCCCGACCCGATCGCCTAAAGTCCCAGGCTGTGCCATCCATCCGGCGTCGTTCCAGCCCCGGATCAAAAGTTGCCCCCATTCTTGGGACACCACCTCAGCCACGCGGGCCTTGGCCGCCGTTGGCAGGGGGCCAAGTGAGTTCCCATCCAAATAGACCAAACCATTTGGTAGATCGAAAGCATGCTTTTTCATGGTAACACCTGCGTTGATACCGCGCGTGTATGTGCGATAGCGACCCGCCTCGCAACCCGTGAACAGGCACAGGAAAACCCGTTCGCGCAGCCTTTGCACATCGCCCTTTCAAAGCCAAGCAATATGGCCAATGGTGTACAAATACGCATTACTCAATACCAACGCTGAGATACCAAATGAAATTTGCGCAAAGCCTGTCTCGCTTGGGAACCGAAAGCGCCTTTGTGGTTTTGGCGCGCGCACAGGCCTTGGCGGCCCAAGGTCACGATATCATCAACCTGGGCATTGGGCAGCCCGATTTTCAAACCCCGCAGCATGTTGTGGATGCGGGTGTGCAAGCCCTGCGCGATGGTCACCACGGGTACACACCAGCGAACGGCCTGCCGGCATTACGTGAGGCAGTGGCCAGTGATCTGAACAGGCGTCACGGTGTGATGGTCAACCCGGTTAACGTGGTGGTTGTACCGGGCGGTAAACCCACCATGTTCTTTGCAACGCTTATGTTTGGCGAGCCGGGCGCGGAGATCATGTATCCTAATCCGGGTTTTCCTATTTATGAAAGCGTCATTCGTTATTCCGGCGCAGCTCCGGTGCCTATCGCACTCAATGAAGCCAATGGCTTCGCTTTTTCGGCGCAAACTGTGCTGGACCAAATCACTGAACGGACGCGGATGATCATCATTAACTCACCGGCGAACCCCACGGGCGGGGTGACACCCAAGGCGGAAATCGACCGGCTGGTGGCGGGATTGGCGGATCATCCGCATGTGGCGATCCTGTCGGATGAGATCTATTCGCAGATGCTCTATGATGGGCGGGAACATGTCAGCCTGCTGCAATACCCAGAGATCCGGGACCGGTTGATCATGCTCGACGGTTGGTCAAAGACTTATGCCATGACGGGTTGGCGGCTAGGGTTTGCGGTTTGGCCTGATGCCGCTGTCGAACATGTGACCCGGCTTTGCATAAACGATCATTCCTGCGTGAACGCGTCCGCCCAGTTGGCCGGGCTTGCGGCGCTGACGGGGCCGCAAGATGCGGTTCACGCTATGGTCGCGGAATTTGATGCCAGGCGCCGGTTGATTGTCGACGCGCTTGGTAGCCTGCCCGGGGTGCGCTGCGCGGATGCTGCGGGTGCATTTTACGCTTTTCCCAATATCGAAGGCACGGGTCTGACGTCTGCGGAGGCTCAGGACCTGTTTTTGGAACAGGCCGGTGTCGCCACCGTTGCAGGCACTTCTTTTGGTGCTTGGGGAGAGGGTTTTCTGCGGTTTTCTTACGCCAACTCTGCCGACAACATCGGCCGCGCCATAGATCGCATTCGACCGTTGCTGAAGGCTGTCGGATGACTGACTGGGCCGTTTATGCGTGAAAATATGCGTGCCGTGTCGATGGAACCCGAGCAGACAGTTTCCTTTTTGATGATACCCATGATGCGCCCAATCCAATGGATGAGTTCCAGAGGGCGCTTCGCTGCGGGGGCGAAGTGATATTGGTCGGCACAGGTTGGGATGCGCAATTGGCTGAAGCACGGAAGCGCCCGATTCGGCACAACCAGCAAGAAGCGTACACGCCCCTTGGTATTGTGCTTGAGGTGATTAGCAAGGTTACCGCGACCTAATTGCACTATAACCGTGTTGGCGGAATAAACCTCTTCCCTAATGCAACACTCCATTTGCAGTCGGCGGAAATGGCGTGCGCGACAGGCCCTTGTATGTGCCACCTTACCCTCAAAATTCCATTTACCTCGCGCCATATTTTTTAGGCGGTTCGGCCGCTATTTCCAGGGAAAGCGGTCTTCACGAACGTAATGGGCAGTTGGCGGGTGGCTTGACGGTGCATTGCATCGGGCGTCATTCGCGAGGCTTTCAGGCCGTTCGGGTACACATGCAGTCGGGTTGGTTGGTATTGGTCAGCGATGCCGCGCACTTTTATGAAATCCTAACGGGGAATAAACCGTTTCCAATTGATGCAGATGCGCACGAAATGCTGGATGGGTTCGACACGCTGGAAATTCTTGCATCCGAAAAACGCTCAATCGGTCAGCGTTATGACCCGATGTTGGCTGTTTCACTTTCCCGCAGTCGGGTTGATTAGATCTTACGGCTGGATACCGGCCCTCCGAACGATATTCCAATCTAAGAGGCAAAGTCGTTTTCCCTAGACAAGCGAAGCGCCACGCGGTCTTCTATCCGCACAGAAAAAGGGGCGCGTTTTCAGCGCTTGTGAGTTTGGGAGGAAAACCATGAAGAGATTTATGGCGGCAGCGCTTGCTGCCACGATGCTGACCACGCCAGTTGCGGCGGAGTCGGTCAAAATTGGATTTGTCACCACGCTGACAACCGGCGCTGCGGTCATCGGCAACGATATGAAAGATGCCGTGGACCTGGCAGTTGAGCACATGGGCGGCAAGATGGGTGATCTCGATGTAGAGATCGTCTTTGCCGACGACGGCTTCAAGCCGGAAACCGGCAAACAGGTGACCGACAAGCTGGTCAAGCAAGACAATGTGGATTTTGTGGCTGGCTACATCTGGTCCCATGTATTGCTGGCATCGCGCAAATCGGTGCTGGATGCGGGTAAATTCCTGATCTCGTCCAACGCCGGGCCGTCGCCTGTTGCGGGCAAACTGTGCCACAAAAACTTCTTCTCAGCTTCCTGGCAGAACGACCAGACGCCTATGGCGATGGGTGAAGTGCTCAACCAGCAAGGTGTCAAATCGCTTTATATCATGGCGCCGAACTACGCCGCTGGTAAAAACATGGTTGCTGGCGTGGAGCGGACTTTTGCCGGTGAAGTCAAAGGCAAAGACCTGACCAAGTGGGGTGCGGATGCGCAGCTCGATTTCTCGGCTGAATTGGCGAAAGCCAAGGCATCTGGTGCGGAAGGGCTGTTTGTTTTCTATCCCGGTGCTGCTGCTGGTGCCTTTATCAAGCAGTACAACCAAGCCGGTCTGAAAGACACGTTGCCGCTTTACTCGGTCTTCACAGTGGATGCGATCAGCCTGCCACGCCTGCAAAAAGCCCAGTTCGACAGCGTATTGGGCAGCCGGGTCACGCAGCAGTGGGATCCATCGCTGGATAACGCAGCAAACCAAAAGTTTGTGGCGGACTACAAGGCGAAGTTTGGACGCTATCCATCGTTCTACGCAGCGCAGTCATATGACACGCTGATGCTGATCAAGTCTGCCGTGGAAAAAGTGGGTGGTGATTTGTCAGATCAGGATGCGGTGCGAGCCGCATTGAAGGCGGCTGACTATGACAGCGTTCGCGGCAAGTACACTTACGGCGACAACCATATGCCCGTGCAGAACTTCTACCTGCGCGAGGTTGTGGCAGATGCGGACGGCAACTGGACCACCAAGGTTGTGGCCACCGTCTACGAAAACCACGTTGACCCTTACGCAGGTGAATGCTCGATGTAATCGCGTCAGCGGTGAAAATGGGGCCGGGGGGATGACCTCCGGCCCTTTTTTCAACCGGACCATCTGTAACCGGGGCACCCAATGGATTTTGCACTTCTATTCATCCAAACGCTGAATGGCATTCAGCTGGGACTGCTGCTTTTTCTGGTGGCAAGCGGGCTGACACTTGTGTTCGGAATTCTGGATTTTGTGAACCTGGCACACGGCTCACTTTATATGATCGGCGCTTTCATCTGCGCGTCGCTGACCTTCCTGACCGGTAACTTCCTAATCGCGGTAATTCTGGCATTGCCTGTCACGGCAGCGATTGGATGGGGCGTCGAGCGGTTCCTGGCCCAACCGCTTTACCAACGGGATCACCTGGACCATGTGTTGGGCACATTTGGTCTGATCCTGGTTTTTGATACGGCTGTACATCTGATCTGGGGACCGGCTGGAATCAACATCCCGCTGCCTGCCTGGCTCGATACCCAAGTTTCCCTGACCGAAGGGGTGGTAATCCCGACCTATCGGTTACTGATCATCATGACCGGTTTGGTGGTGGCTGTGGGCCTTTTTTGGTTGGTGAATTACACCCGGCTTGGCATGCTGATCCGCGCGGGCGCGTCGAACCGCACGATGGTGGGCGCGCTGGGCATCGACATTAGCACTCTTTTCGCCTTGGTATTTGCGCTGGGTGCGGCACTAGCAGGACTGGCAGGCATGTTGGTGGCACCGATCACTGAGGCGTCTATTGGCATGGGAAATTCCATCATCATCACCGCTTTTGTGGTGATTATCGTGGGAGGTATCGGGTCCATGAAAGGCGCCTTTATTGGCGCCATTATCATTGGCCTGATCGACACGCTTGGGCGCAGTTTTATTGATGACGGGTTTAAGTTGTTCATGAGCTCTGACGCCGCCGAAACCGCAGGCCCCGCTGTGTCAGCCATGCTCATCTACATCATCATGGCCGCAATTCTGGCTGTCCGCCCGCAGGGCCTTTTCCCACCTAAGGTCCGGTGATGATGGGTTGCAAACGGATATATCGCGCCCCGAACTTGATCCGGGGCCTTGTGCAAACCTCCAGGAGGCCCCGGATCAAGTCTGGGGCGCGGCGAGGCAGTAAATGACCCGTTCTGGCATCCTCACAGTGGTCGTTCTGGCACTGCTTGCGATCTTACCGCCGATGTTTTTCTACACCGGCTATCCGTTCTATCTGGACCTTGCGACACGGCTGGTAATTTTGGGCATAGCGGCCACGTCGCTTAACCTGATCCTCGGCTACGGTGGCATGGTCAGTTTTGGCCACGCGGCCTACATCGGCATTGGCGCTTACGCCGTTGGTATCCCGGCCTACCATGACCTATGGGGCGGGGCGGAATGGCTGGCCTCTACCAATGGCTGGTTTCACTTCTTCATAGCCATTGCCCTTTCAGCCCTCTTTGCGCTGATCACCGGTGCCATCAGCCTGCGCACCCGCGGCGTCTACTTTATCATGATCACCATGGCTTTCGCTCAGATGGTCTACTACCTCTTCATCTCGCTGGAGGAGTACGGCGGCGACGATGGGCTTGTTATCGAACAGCGATCCAGTCTGCCCGGCATCAGTTTGGACAGCCCACTACAGCTTTATGGATTGTGTTTTGCGTCATTGGTAGCGACGATCCTAATTGTGCGTACCATCATGCGGTCGCGTTTTGGCATGGTCATCAAGGGCGCGAAGGGCAATGAAGAACGCATGGCCGTGTTGGGGTACAACACCTACCTCTACCGCCTAACTGCATTTGTTATAGCAGGCGCTATCGCCGGGTTTGCAGGCGCGTTGATGGGCAACTTCACGTCGTTCATCAGCCCGGAGATGATGGCCTGGAGCCGGTCTGGCGAACTAATGTTCATGGTCATTCTGGGCGGCACCGGCTCTACCCTTGGTCCCTTGCTGGGCGCCGTGGTGTTTATCGTCATCGAAGAGGTGCTGAGCCACTACACTATCTACTGGCACTTGCCGTTTGGGCTGATGCTGATCGGCATCGTCTTGTTCCTGCGTGGCGGCCTTATGGGTGCGTTTGGTGGCCGGAAATGAGCCTTCTGACCGTCGAAAACCTGAAAAAGAGCTTTGGCGGAGTAGCGGCCACCGATGACGTGTCCTTGTCGGTGGATACGGGCGAGATACACGCGATCATCGGCCCCAACGGGGCGGGCAAAACAACGCTGATTTCCCAGTTGTCCGGCGCCTTGCCCCCAGACAGCGGGATTGTTCGGTTCGACGGGCGTGACATTACCCGTGCCCCCGCACACGCGCGCGCCAAACTCGGCATCACGCGCAGTTTTCAGATCACGAGCCTGATCAAAGACATGACGGCGCTCGAAAATGTGGCCCTGGCCGCTCAAGCCCGAGAAGGGCATTCGTTCCGTTTTATCCGCGCGGCGGCGGGCATTGAAAGCCTGCGCGAGGCAGCCATGACGGAGCTGCAGGCCGTGGGTCTCGGCGACCGAGCGCAGGAACGTGTTTCTGCCCTGTCGCACGGCGAACACCGGCTGATCGAAATTGCTGTCGCGCTGGCAAGTGGTGCGTCTTTCATGATGCTGGACGAACCGTTTGCGGGGCTCGGGCCAGAGGAAAGCACGCGCATGGTGGACTTCCTAAAGACGCTGAAAGGCAAAAAGACGATCCTGTTGATCGAACACGATATGGACGCTGTTTTTGCGCTGGCAGACCGGATCAGCGTGCTGGTGTATGGCCGCATCGTGGCCACCGATACGCCCGACGCAATCCGGGCCAACGCCGATGTGCGCGCGGCCTACCTGGGGGAAGATTGATGCTGGCTGTGCGGGATCTGGTGACCCACTACGGCACCTCTCAGGCGTTGTTCGGAATGGCGTTGGATGTGGCTGCCGGGTCTGTGACTGCGCTTTTGGGGCGCAACGGGATGGGTAAAACCACCACCATCAACTCGGTGATGGGTATCGTGAAAGCCACGTCTGGGTCAGTCAGTTTCAATGGCACGGATATCTCCGGCCAGCCGAGTTACAAGATCGCAAACCTCGGTCTTGGGCTGGTGCCTGAGGGACGGCAGATTTTCCCTAACCTCAGTCTTCGCGAAAATCTTGTGGCAACCGCGTCCAACCACCTGGGCTTGCCGGACCCATGGACCATTGATCGTGTCTATGCACTGTTCCCGGAACTGTCTGCCCGGCATACGTCGATGGGCAATCTTCTGTCCGGAGGGGAACAGCAGATGCTGGCTGTCGGCCGGGCGTTGATGACCAACCCCAAGCTTTTGATCCTTGATGAAGCGACCGAAGGTTTGGCGCCGCTGATCCGGGCAAAAATTTGGGCGGCCCTGGCTGACCTAAAAGCACAAGGCCTGTCAATCCTGGTGGTGGACAAGAACCTGAAAGACCTGCTGAAAATCGCAGACGCCTGCGTTGTAATTGAACGGGGTCAGTCGGTTTGGACGGGCACGCCATCCGCGCTACAGGCGGACGCATCGGTTCGTCAAAGTTATCTGGGACTATAGCTTCGGCACCCGGCAGGCCGCGACAGGGCCCACTGCTTGCCCTGCGCAAGGCCATATGCAAGCGTGGCTACAAGGGCAGGAGGGTTTGATGGAATATTGGCAGATGACGGCGGCGCAAATCGCCACAATGGTGCGAACGGGGCAGGTCAGTGCCGCGGATATCGCGCTGTCCCATTTGGGGCGCATTGACTACACCAATCATGAGATCAACGCGATTGTTCAGGTCTTCGCCGACGAGACGATGCGCATGGCCCGCGCGGTGGATGCCCAGGTGGCATCTGGGAAGGATCCGGGACCGCTTGCCGGCGTGCCGATCACGATCAAGGTCAATGTGGATCAGGCAGGGCACGCCACTACCAACGGCTTGAAGTTATGCCGGGATCTGGTTGCCGAACACGACAGCCCGGTGGTGACGAACCTACGAAACGCCGGGGCTGTTATCGTGGGGCGGACAAACACGCCTGCATTCAGTCTGCGCTGGTTCTGCCGCAACGATGTACACGGCGAGACGCTGAACCCTCACGGCGCGGGCATCACGCCGGGTGGGTCTTCAGGCGGCGCAGCTGCAGCCACAGCAGCCGGGTTTTGCGTAATGGGTCATGGCACCGACATCGGCGGGTCGATCCGTTACCCAGCGTATGCCTGTGGGCTTTTCGGCTTGCGTCCAACGCTGGGGCGGGTCGGGGCGTTTAACGCCAGCGGCGCAGAACGGCACATCGGCGGGCAGATCATGGCGGTCAGTGGCCCCCTGACCCGGTCGATTGAGGATATTGAGTTGTCGATGGAGGCGATGATCGCACCCACGCCAGATGATCCTTGGCACGTGCCAGCCCCATTGGATCAAGGGCCATTTGAACGGCGCGTGACCTTGTGCGAAGCGCCCGACGGCATGGATGTGGCGCCAGATGTGCGTGCAGCTTTGCGTGCGGCCGCAACGGCGTTGGCGGCTGCCGGTTGGCAAGTGGATGAGGCGACGCCGCCACCAATGCAGCCCGCAGCAGACATCAATGCAGTGCTCTGGATGGCTGAAATGCGTATGGGCGCGGCCGATCTGGTGGCCAAGGAGGATGAGCCAGATTCGAGCTTTGTCTTCGGTGAAATGTTGCGCCGGTCAGAGCAAGTGGATGCGGCCGGTCTGTTGAATGCTTTACAGTCGCGAGCCACCCATATTCGCGCCTGGCAGCGATTTTTCGACGAAAAATCATTGCTGCTCTGCCCGATCTCAGGCGAGGTGCCATTTGACCGGCAAGCCGATCAGGAAAGCCCTGAAAGGTTTGAAGCGATCATGCAGGCGCAATTGACCCAAGTGGCGATACCGGCGCTGGGATTGCCGGGTTTGTCCGTACCGGTGCCCCCGGTGGCTGGGCGACCCATGGGCGTGCAACTGATTGCAGGGCGATACCGCGAAGATATCCTTATTGCCGCTGCACGTGACATCGCACCGGACCCGGTCGCAGTGGTTGATCCGCAGGGCTGATCGCGCACCTATTGGCGCCGGTGCAGTGATTAAGGTGGGGTTGCCCCTAACAACCAGCTTGGTAGCATTGCTCCAAAGCCAAAAAAGGATTTGCTTATGCCCACCGCCTACACCCGCGTCGCCCTAGCTTCCCGCCCGCAAGGGGAACCGACACTCGACAACTTTCGCTTCGAAAATGCGCAGCTGCCGGACCCGGGACCGGATCAGGTGCTGGTGCGCACAATATGGTTGTCGCTGGATCCTTACATGCGCGGTCGCATGGACGATGCGAAGTCTTACGCAGACCCGGTTCCGATCGGCGGCACAATGGAAGGCGGCGCGGTAGGAGAGGTGCTGGTCTCTAACGTCGATGGCATCGCGCCCGGTGATATTGTGGTTGGTCGCATCGGTTGGGCAAGCCACGGTGTGGTCGGCAAAGAGGAAGTGCGCAAGGTGGACCCGAACATGGCGCCCATTTCCACCGCTTTAGGTGTGTTGGGCATGCCGGGGATGAC
>JBCCET010000088.1:0-14510 GCA_039030095.1 Pseudomonadota bacterium
AACGTCGAGGGTAGCTGGTGCAATTGAGGTAACAAACCCAAGAAATGCTCTTGATCTGGCATTGGCTGGAACCGCGCGTGTGGTGCTGCCTACCTTCATCGGAAGCCAGTTCGACACCTTAAAGCAAGTATCGCCCTTGATAGATGACCTCGAACATGAGCAGTGGCTCGTGACGCACCACGAAGACCGGTTTGTACCCGAAGTGCGCAAAGTGATCGACCGGATATACCTGATTCTGAAACGAGCCCACGTTTCGAGCTGATGGTTCAGGTTTCGGTTTTGGATCAATTCTAACGGACTACCATAGACTCTTGAGCATCCGTTGAACTTGGCTCAAAGCCGCCTTTCACCCCCCCTCAAAAAAGCCCCGCCACAAAGGGCGGGGCCAGTCAGGCTTCGGCGTCCGGGGGCGGACCCTGACGCCGGCGGTAACTCGTTGTTCTCAGGCTTGCATTTCGGCCCTTATTTGTTCTCTCAGGAGGTCGATTGGGATCGTCTTGCCTTCCTTGCGGAAGCCCCAATAGGTCCAGCCATTGCAGCTAGGTGCGCCTTCCAATGCGGCACCAACCTGGTGAATGGACCCGGTAATATCATCGCCCACAAGCGTGCCGTCAGCGCGGACTTTTGCCGCACCTCGCCCGTTCAAAGCGTATAGTTTTTCGCCCGGACGCAGCATGCCGCGTTCGACCAGTTGGCCAAAGGGCACGCGCGGGGCGGCGCGCTTTGATTGCGACACCTGCAGGGACGAGGCGTCAAGCCTGCGCACGTCCGCGATGCGTTTCTCAGCCACCTCGCGGTAAGTTGCTTCGCGTTCGATCCCGATGAAATCACGGCCGAGTTTCTTGGCCACTGCGCCGGTCGTCCCAGACCCAAAGAAGGGATCAAGCACCACGTCGCCCGGATTGGTGGACCCCACCAGCACGCGGTGCAACAAGCTTTCAGGTTTTTGCGTCGGGTGAGCTTTGTTGCCGTCTGCGTCTTTCAGGCGTTCATGTCCCGAACAAATCGGCAGCATCCAGTCGGATCGCATTTGCACACCGTCATTCAGCGCTTTGAGCGCCTCATAGTTAAACGTCGGACGCCCAGTGTCGGACTTGGCAGCCCAGATCATCGTCTCATGCGCGTTTGTCAGCCGTTTGCCACGAAAGTTCGGCATCGGGTTAGACTTGCGCCAGATCACATCGTTCAGAACCCAGAACCCAAGGTCCTGCATTGATACGCCAAGTCGGAATACGTTGTGGTACGATCCTATCACCCACATCGCGCCGTCGTCTTTCAGCACGCGGTGCGCGGCCTTCATCCAGTCGTTGGTGAATTTGTCATAAGCCTTGAAAGACGAGAATTGGTCCCAGGCATCGTCGACGGCGTCGACGCGTGAATTGTCCGGGCGGTGCAACTCCCCTTTCAGTTGCAAATTGTACGGGGGGTCAGCGAAGATCAGATCCACGCTTTTCGGCGGCAGTTTTTGCATTTCTGCCACACAATCGCCGGACAAAATCCGGTTGAGCGGCAGAGCTGTGCCCGCCGCGGATGCTGTTTTGCTGTCCATTCATGCCTCGTCTTCGCGCCTTTTGGCGTCGTTGTCCTGAACATGACGAATGCGTCGCCTTGGGTCAAAAGAATTTCGAATCAGGAGTTTGGCATTTTTGGGGCATACAATATGTTGTGGATAGGCTTGAAGGAACGCCGATGATGTGGTGTCACGCCGTGCTTATCCAGACCCGCACGATGGGCCGCTGTCCCGTACCCGGCGTTGCTTTCCCAACCATAGCCTGGATATTGTTGCGAAAGCGCCACCATGTGTGCATCTCGCGCCACTTTTGCCACAATCGAAGCCGCAGCCACACTTTCTGCAAGGGCGTCCCCTTTGATCAGGGCTTGGCCCATACACGGCAGCCCATCTGGCACGTGGCGTCCATCGATCAGGGCAAGGTCGGGTACGACTGGCAACTTTTCAACTGCCAGGCGCATGGCCAATAAACTGGCCTGTAAAATGTTGAGCCGGTCAATGTCCGCTTCATCCACATGGACAATCGCCACCTTTGCCGTGGCATGAATGGCAATCGCCAACTCTTCGCGCTTTCGGGCGGTCAGCTTTTTGGAGTCTGTCAACCCCGCAGGCACGCTTTTTCGGTCCAGCACAACTGCAGCAGCCGTCACCGGGCCCGCCCAAGGGCCGCGCCCAACCTCATCCACACCGGCGATCACCGGATGGTTTAATCTAAGCGTTGCCTCGATTTTCGGATCCATACGCCGATGTCGCGCAGGCAAGCGCCAAACGCAAGCGGCCCCGCAGGTTTCCCTGCGAGACCGCCGCACTGCCCCTTTTGGGAATTAACGATACCCGTGCCGACGCAGGCACTTCTTGCTGTAGAATTTCACCCAGCCGTCATTTGTCCACCTTTGGCGCAGACATGTGCGCGGCAGGTTGCGTTTGGCATGCCGTTTCTTGGTGTGATCGTGCTGGTGGGAATAGACATGTGTGTGGGTGCGGTGGCCGTGGCGATGCGTACGCGGTTGGGTCACGGGGTCCACGTAAACAGGTGTGTTTTGCCGCGCGCGTTTCTTTTCACGGTCATTGGCGATCAATGCGCCAATCGTGCCGAGGATCAGGGCACCTGCAAAAATATCTTCTGGCCCGGCCGCCTTTGCCTCTGGCGTGGCAACCGGGGCTGTGGCGATGGAAGCGGCAACAAGGCCGGTCAGGGCGAGTTTGCGGAACAACATGGTCTTTCTCCTAAGTCAGTGCTGTCGGCCGGCACCGGTATGGCGTCGGTGATGAGGTAATTTGGGCCTGGGAGATGCTGAAAAACAAAAACACCGTCTGGTTATGGGATAACCGGACGGATTACGGGCATTCGTTATTGAATATCACGGGCCGGATGCGCAGGTTCATCGTCATGAGACTAATGTTTATGGCAGTGACGCTTCTTTTCTTGGCAGCCCCGGTTGCCGGGTGGGCGGCTTGTTACGCCGACTACAAAGCCCAGCGCACCAACAATGGGCAATTGCAACTGCACTACGGTGTTATCGAGCTTGGCCCAAAAGCCTGCGCCAACCGCGCCGCCGCGCAACAGATGGTGGCGCGCAGGATCGGCGCGGGTGGCTGGCAGCTGCTTCGCGTTCTTTCAACTTTTACAGACAGCGGCCTGGCCGCGAGGCGGGGAAATGCCGGGCAATACTTCCTCCGATATTGATGCCCGCAAGCTGGGACCACGCAACCTAGCGCTTTGGGGGTCCGCATTGGTCCTGCTTTTGCTGCTGGTCACAGCAGTTGTGTTGTTTGTTTCGCTGCCCGGTGCCAACGCGTTTAATGATCGCGTCGCGCAAATTTTTGCGGAGAACGATGCTCTGACCACCGGTGAGCAGATCAAGCTTCTGGAGATCATGGCCCAAAGCGGGACCGCCTTTGGTGAAGTGCTGGCGAGCTACCGTCTGATCATCTTTATCCTGCTGGTGCTGGCGTCGGCCCTGCTGCTGTCAGCCTTCTACTTTCTGTTTACGAACTACGGTCTGGCCCAGCGCCTTGAGACGTTTGAAAAGCAGGGCATCCACATCACTTCGCTGATCATCAGCCGTGAAGAACGGGTGGTCTACATCAACAACATGGAGTTCGAGCTGACTGAGGCGATCATGGAGACGCTTGGCGTCCTGTGTGAGGCGCGGCTTGATGATGAGGTGATGTCGGGGTCCGAGTTGGAGGCCGCGATTACCGGCAAGTCGGCTGTGGACTGCGAGGAAGCCGCAGGCGCCACCCGCATCAAACGCCTGCGCGATCAACTCGGCAACCAGATCGTAAGCCAGCTATTGGTCAAAAACATCAGCCGTAAGGGCTACATGCTGGCGATAGAGCCGGACGTGATCCGGATGATTTGAATGTGACACGCGTCCCGGATCAAGTCCGGAACGCGGGGTCTTTGGTGGTTAGCCCGCAGGGTACGCTTTGCCCCTACCCGTCCGCCAAGAATCCCGTCACAATTTCTGCCGTCATCTTCGGCTGCGTGACGCAGAACAGGTGGCCATTGTCGACCAACTCCAGCTGCGAGTTCTTGATCATCCGGTGCAGGAACTTCGCATTTGCGACCGGGATTAACGGGTCATCTGTGCCGGACAGGATCAGTGTCGGCATGCGCAAGGTCCACAAGAACCAGGAACTCGTCCATCCAGTCATCGCTAGCAATTGCAGGAAGTAGCCAGCGTTTGACGATGGCCGCATCCCGTCCGCGTGATCGTTGATCAGCGTTTCGTCCTTGCGGAAATCGCCGCCATAGATCTCTGCCGCGATGGACCGCATGTAACCTTTGTCGGTGTAGCGTTTGATGTTGGTCATCTTGGACAAAACCGAAGGCTTGCCCGGCACCATGGTCCAACCTGCCGACGTGGCCACAAGCACCAGCTTGCGTGTCATAGCCGGATACTGGAACGCAAATTGCTGGGCCAACCCACCGCCCCAGGACACGCCGGATACATCGACTTCGTCGTGGCCCAACATCTCCACCAATTTCTTGGCCGTGGCGGCCATGGTCATCGGCACATAAGGCAGCTTTGGCATTGGGGATCCGCCAACGCCTGGGATATCAAAAATGATCGTGGGCGTGTCTTTCATGGCGTTTAAAAACGGGAAGCCCAGTTCCAGATTCGCGCCGATGCCGTTGAACATCAAAAGCGGTACACGCCCCTTCTTGCCGGGCTTTGTGGCGACCCGCAGGGTCTGTCCGCCGACATCCATCATTCTGATGGTGATATCGCCTACTTGCTCTACTTCGGGGGCTTGGTCTTCAACTGTTGTCATAAGGTTCACTCAAACACATAGGTGCCGGGCGCAGGGCCAAGCGGGGGATATTTCTTTGATCCTTGCTTCTTAGGTGCTGCAATTTCTTTGCCGCCGTTTTTCTGAAGCATATCCACCCAATCGAGCCACCAGCTGCCTTCGTTTTTAGTGGCAACATCGGCCCAGGCCTCTGCACTGTCCGCTGACGCGGTGGCTTTCATATACCAGGACTTCGGATTACCCGGTGGGTTTAGCAAGCTTTGCAAGTGGCCGGAGTTTGACAGGATAAAGGTCGTATCGTCGCCGTAGAGGCGGGCCGTTTCATACACGGCTGTCCACGGGGTGATATGGTCCGTCGTCCCCGCGATCACGTAAGTCGGATAGTTCACCTTGGTCATATCAATCGGGTATTCCCCCACGGACATAGCGCCAGGGTTTTTGAACGGGTTGGCCGCGATCATGTCCAGGAAATAGTGGTGCAACCCGGCAGGCAGACGCGTTGTGTCCGCGTTCCAGAAAAGCACGTCAAACGCCGGCGGCTGGTTTCCCAGCAGGTAGTTGTTTACCACGTAATTCCAGATCAGATCGTTAGGCCGCATCCAGGCAAACATCTTAGCCATGTCCTGACCATCCAGAACCCCGCGCGAGGCAGACGCCATGCGCGCGGCCTCAATCGTTTGCGGGGTCACCAGTGCTGCCATATCCTGATCGGCGCCTGACAGCGTGTCGAGCACACAAACGGCCAGGATCACGTTCTTGATCTTGTCCCCTTTGCCCTGTGCATTCAGCCAGGACGCATAAGTCGACAGCGTTATGCCGCCGGAACACGACCCCATGATGTTCACGTCATCTGCGCCGGTGATCTCGAGCGTCGCGTCGCAGGCCTCATCAAGGGCTTCGATGTAGGTCTGCATGTCCCAGTCACGGTGTTCCGCCGTCGGGTTGCGCCAGCTGACGCAGTAAGGCTGCAAGCCATGGGCGAGAAGGAACTCGATCATGGATTTGCCGGGCGACATATCAACTGAGTAGTATTTGTTGATCTGTGGCGGCACGATGAAAATCGGGCGCCGGTAAACCTTGTCGGTGGTCGCAGTGTAATGCACCAGTTCCAGAACATCGTTGCGGAACACAACCTCACCCGGGGTGATGGCGATGTTCTTGCCGACCTCAAACTTGGACGTGTCTACCGACGACGGCAGACCGTCATTTTCAGCGATATCTTTCAGCAGGTTTTGCAGACCCTTCACGGCGCTTTGGCCGCCGGTCTCAAAGAATGTCTTCATGGCTGCCGGGTTGGCGAAGAAATTGTTCGATGGCGCCATCGTGTCCACGAAAATGGACGTGACCAACCGTGCCCGCGCCGCGTCACGGTCCGGCAGATCCAGTTCTTCCACCGCATTCGTCAGGTTTTTTGACCAGGACAGATAGGCCTGCATCATCCCCTTTGAAAACGGATTGTTTTGCCAGCCGGTGTCCGCAAAACGGCGGTCTTTCTTCTCGGGCGCGATCTCGGACTTTTGGGTCACGATCTCTGCCAGCGACTTGTTCATGTCAAGCCAGTTGTTCATCATTTTCTGCGGCTCAGACACCATGGCGCGCATCATTGTGGCGCCTGCGTTCATCATGTCTTCGGGTTTGAGCGAGACCAGCGGGTTCAGTGCCAGCGTATTTTCCGCCGCGTTCTGTGCGATGTCGCGCATGTTCTTGGACATTTTTGTAAATTCATCAGCCATGGGGATTTCCTCTAATGTCTTAGGTCACAGCATCCGGGCCGGGCACCAGGATGGCAAGGCTTTCCGCAATCAGCGCGGGCTTGTCACTGCCTTCCACTTCCAGCGTGTTCTCGGCCTTCATCAGAAATTGGCCGTTTTCCTTTTGCTCAAAGCTTACCAGCTTAACATGCAGCCGCACCTTTGAGCCGACAAGGACCGGCGCCAGAAAGCGCACCTTATCCAGGCCATAGTTTAGGGCCGCAGCCGTGCCGCCTGGCACCGCGCCGATTTCCATCGACAGGCCAGCCACAAGCGACAAGGTCAGATAACCGTGCGCCACCGGTCCGCCAAAGGGGCTGTGTTTCTTGGCCCGCTCCGGGTCGATGTGGATCCACTGTCGATCCAGCGTGCATTCGGCAAATGAGTTCACGGCGTCTTGCGTTATCTCATGCCAGCTGGAGGTGCCCAGCATGTCGCCGGTTTTGTTAGCCAGATTGGCGTAAGTCAGGTCTATCATGGGTCGTCTCCTCATCCTGCGGGGCCAACATAACACATCCTTGCGGTTGAACCGACGCAACGTCTGCGCGAAAGTGGCTACAGATCATTGTCTAAATGGAATACCTGAAGTCGCAAACATCGCCGTTACGTCAATCATTTGGGGGAAACCGGGAACATGAAGCAACTTAGCGGACTTGACGCAACGTTTCTGTACATGGAGACAGAAGAGACACCGATGCACGTTGCCGGCCTGACGGTCGTGGAACTGCCAAAGGGATTTCGCGGATCCTACCACAAACAATTCCAGGACTTCTTTAAGACCCGGATTCATCTTGTTCCGATCTTTGGGATGAAACTGGCCAAAAGTGCGTTTCAACTGGACCATCCGGGTTGGGTGGATGCCGGTGAGGTCGACATCGACTATCATATCCCGTCGATCAAACTGCCGAAGCCCGGCACTCAGGAGCAGTTGGAAGCGCTGGTGGCGGAATTGCACGCCGAACGGCTCGACCGGTCCAAACCACTTTGGCAGTTTACCGTGATCGAAGGGATCGAAGGCCGACGCGCCGCGCTTTATTCCAAGATGCACCACGCGGCCGTTGACGGCGCCGCAGGCATGGCGATCGGTATGGCCCTGTTTGATCTGTCACCTGAACCGCGCAAGGTCGAGGCACCTAAACCCAAAGAGGTTGAGCGTAAGCCGACGGCACCTGAGCGCACTTTGCTGACCTTCCATGACATTGTAACAAACCTCGCCCGGCAACAATTGCTGGCCATTGAATCGGTGCCAAAGGCTCTCAGCCAGATGGCGGATTTGATAACGCCGGTTTTGACCGGGAAGGTCAGCATCCCGCAAATGCTGGCGCCGAGAACGCCGTTTAATGTGACGGTCACGGCAGAGCGTACCTTTGCTGCCAGGTCTCTGTCCTTGTCCGACGCCAAAGCAATCACAAAGGCGACGGGGTGCAAGCTCAACGACGTGGTCATGGCGGTGACAGCTGGCGCGGTGCGAAAGTATCTGTCAGCCCGCCAACAGCTTCCCGACAGCGCCTTGATGGCATTTGTTCCCATATCACTGCGCGAAGCAGGCAACACAGACACCAACAATCAGGTGTTTGGCATGAATTGCTCTTTGGCGACAAACTATGGCGACCCGGCAAAACGGTTGGAGAAGATCACCGCCGAAAGCCGTGCCACGAAGACATTATCTTCCAGCGTCAAAGACGCAGCACCCACCGATTTCACGCTGGTTGGCGCGCCGACGATCCTTCCGGGCTTGATGCAGCTTTTTGGCGGTTCAAGATTGGCAGACATGATGCCCAGCGCGGTCAACATGTGCATTTCGAACACGATGGGCCCGCCTGTTCCGGTGTTTCTGGCCGGTGCAGAGGTTCAATCGCTTTACCCTGTATCTATTGCCACCCACGGGGTCGGGTTGAACGTGACCGTGCAAAGCTATCGCGGAAAGCTTGATTTCGGCCTGACCGCTGGGGCCAATGCCGTGCCGGATATGGCAGAATTGGCGGATCTGTTCGAAGGATCCATGGCAGAATTGAAAGCGTCTGTTGAGAAAAAGTTCGGCACTGCCAAAGCGTAAATAGCGTGGATTTATTGGGGGTTTGGCTGCGTCGCGGAAAGGAGTGACGCAACGCAAACCTTGACAGCTGCACACTAGATACCCTTCTTTAACCTATTGAGCACACAAAATGTGCAAAAGGAGGACGTCATGGTTCAAGCCACCCAAACAGCCCCCAGCAAAGGGCTGCTCCTTCTGGAAGGGCGCGCGATACCGGAACTCTTCGGGTTTGCTGCAAGCCTACCTTCGTTGCGCGTTTTGGCCCCGAGGGGCGACGGACAACCTGTACTGGTGCTGCCGGGATTGGCCACTTCGGACACATCGACAATCGCACTACGCCAGTTTTTGAAAACCAAGGGCTATCCCACTTATGGATGGCGTATGGGGACAAACCTTGGTCCGCGTCCTGGTGTTGAACAGGGTCTGATCGATTTGGTGGAATCGCTTTACGCCAAGCACGGTCGCAAGGTCAGCATCGTGGGGTGGAGCCTCGGCGGCATCTACGCCCGACAACTGGCCAAGATGCTTCCTGAAAAAATCCGGCAGGTCATTTCACTCGGCAGCCCATTTGGCGGTGAACCGCGCGCGACCAACGCTTGGCGGGTTTATCAAATGGCCAGCGGCGAAAGTGTAGATAACAGTGATCGGCACATGGGTGGCAAAATCTCTGACGCGCCCAAAGATGTGCCCTGTACCGCGATCTATTCAAAGACCGATGGCGTATGTGCCTGGCAGAACTGCATTGAGGCCGACACACCCACAACAGAAAATATCGAAGTGCAGGCCAGCCACTGCGGTCTGGGCCACCATCCAGCTGTGGTTTTTGCCATTGCCGACCGTCTGGCCCAGCCAGAGGGTGAGTGGAAGCGCTTCAAACGCGACGGCCTGCGGGCCGCGGTTTTTTCCGCACCATCTTACCGAGAAGTTTAGAAGGTAGAGCAAACAGTCGGATGGATTTTCAACCCGACTGACTAGGTTTGCAAGCGTTGCGGCCCAAGTCCGAGACCAGGGCCGCGCGCATTTTAGTCCGACTTTTTGCCGGTCATCTCTTGTACGCTTTCGGTGACGCGATCCTTCAGGACATTGAAGGCGTCCGCGTTACCTTTCTGCACGATCTCTGAAATCTCTGACGCGTTCTTCAGGGTCGCATCAAAGGACCGTTTCGCCAGTTCAACCGGCGCCATTGCCATGTTACTGGCGTCGCCGCCGCCGGATGCGCCTTTGACCGTTTCAGCGATGTCAGCCAGCGTGCTTTCCAAAGCGGCGCGCTGTTTTTCCATGATGGCCTGCGCGCTTGACGTGCCGATCTGTGTGGCCGATTGCAGCGCTGCCAGGTTCTTGCGATGCGCATCCATCATGGAGCCGATATCGGGCCCTGGGATCTTCATGTCTTCGCCAAACTTGGTGAACATATCTAGAAAGGGATTTTTGTCGTCGGCCATTTCAAGGCTCCTCCGCTGCAGGTTACGTCAGGTTAGGCGCCTGCACCCACTAAGGGCAACAGGAAGTTGAGAATTACGTAGAGTATCACCCCGACACCGCCGCCTACGAGCATGCCGTTAAAGCGAATAAACTGCAGGTCGCGACCCACGTTCGCCTCCATCAGGGCAACAAGTTGGCGGGGATCCCATCGGCGTACTTCTTCGGCAACGTAATCCGAAATGGCACCCTTCTGATCTTCGACCACCTGGCTCAGGATCGACACCAGCGCGCTGTCGATCTCTGCCGCCAGATCGGTGTCTTCGCGCAGGCTGACAGCCAGATCTTGCATCATGGTGGCGATGCGGGCCACCAGGATACTGTCGTCGCGTTTAAGGTCTGCGCGCACAGATCCGTCTAGGCTGCGCCAAACGCCGTCACCCAAATCCGCAATCTGCGGCTGATCCAGCAGGTGGGATTTGATCTCTTCCACGCGTCGGGCAAAGCCGCGGCTGTCACGGATGCGGGTGATAAAGTCGTCCAGAAAGCCTTCGAACTCCGCCCGCAGGGGGTGATCCGGGCTGTCCCTGATTTCGTTCAACAGTTCCGTGGTCGCAGAAACTAGTCGGCGCAGGATCACATTGTCCGCCTGAAAGACGTAGAGAACGGTGGGCAGTTCCTTTTGAACTTTCCGCCGTATGACTTCCAACGTTTCGTCGTCGTGCAAAAACTCGTGCAAAGCGCGCAAGACGGCATCAAGCAGCCGTTGATGCCGCCCGTCTTTGGTGAACCCGCCTAGCAGATTTCTGACAATAGGCGTGATATCCGTCTTCGCCAGTTGGTCCTGCGCCTTACTGCCCGCAAAGGCCAAAACCTCGCGGTGATCAATGGCCTCCAGCACCTTGGGAACCAGATTTCCCAGAAACCGCGCGAGCGCCTGAGATTTTTCCGTGTCCGATAGCCATTTGGCAAGTTCTTGCGAAAAGTGAATGCCCCCCAGTCGCGCACGCACCTGATCGCGCGACATAAAGTTGTCCTGCAAAAACCGGCCCAGGTTGTCGGCAATGCGAGACTGGTTAGCAGGCACAATGGCCGTATGCGGGATCGGCAGGTTAAGCGGTCGCTTGAAAAGGGCCACCACTGCGTACCAATCTGCAATCCCGCCAATGGTCGCCGCCTCCGCAAAAGCGGCGACGAAACCCATCATTGGATAGTGGGCTTCCACAACCTTTGCACCGATCATGGCCAAAAAACAAAGCACCAACACAGCCGTGGCCATCCATTTGACGCGCTGAAGCTGTCTTAGGTTTTCTATTTCTCGGTTTTGGAGCGGGCGCATTCTGTTGCCTTTTCGGATACACAGGCACTTGGTAGCAGGCCAAAGACTCATCGGCAATATTCTGCATTGCAGCATTGAATCGCCGGTGTCGCTACATCTTTGGGATTTTGGCCGCATGTGCCGCGATGCAGCATTTTCCGAAAATCAATCTTACTTATTGATTTTTATCATTTTTAATTCCTAATATTTTTGTGACGCAAGGTAAAATCGAAAAATTGTTGCGACGCAGCATTTGTTATCCTACATCAACCGTGTCCCGGGTTGGACGATCCAAACGGGACCGACCCATAGCTTAGAAAAGGATGGAGAATAGACATGACCGATACAGCTGCAAAAGCCACCAAATCGACCAAAGCCGCTGCTAAAGCTGCTAAAGAAGACGCTGAAACATTTGGCGCCCGTCTGACCGACGGCACCCGCGAATTCGTTAAGCGTTCCACTGAAACTGCTAAAGAACGCACTGACAGCATGTACGATGCGTCCAAGCGTTACAACGAAGGTCTGGAAGACGTTCTGGTTCGTGCCGCAAAAGGCTACACCGATGTTCTGAGCAACGTTGCAGACGCTGCTTACGCCAACGTGAACCACACATTCGCAACTGCAGAGAAACTGGCCGAAGCCAAGTCGATCTCTGAAGCTGCTCAGATCCAGTCTGACTTCGTTCGTGAGCAAGCATCTCACAACATGGAAAACGTACGCTCCGCATTCGATTACCTGCGTGACGTCGTATCCAACGGCAGCACAGAAATGCGCGAAGCTGCCACAAAAATGTGGAACGGTAACAAAGCCGCCTAACTCATCCCTCCTCCCTGGATGATGGCGTTGGCCCGTCTCGTGCACCGAGGCGGGCCTTTTCTTTTGTTCCATCGAAGTTATGGAGCGGGCTCGCGCCGCACCTCTACGAAAGGCCCCGGATCAGGTCCGGGGCGAGATGACCATATCGCGCAGGTGAGTGGTTAAACTGACGCCCAAACGTCGAGGACGTAGCGCCCGTCGGCCACAAGGCTTTCCATCCAAGCTTCTGCCGCTTCGGTGCTGGTGTCATTTTCTTCGGCGTAAATGGTTGTCAGTGCACGGCGAACATCGGGTTCCATCCGGCCGCCGTCACCGCAGACAAACACCTTCGCGCCGGCTTCCAGCAGTTCCCAGACCTTTTCCGCCTGATCGCGCAGCACGTCTTGCACGTAGACCTTGCGCTTTTCCGCGCGCGAAAATGCCACGTGAAGGTCCACGTTTGCACTGTCAGCAAAGCCTTCCAGTTCTTCGCGGTAGATGAAGTCCTGATCGGGATGACGGCAGCCAAAGAACAGCATCGCAGCGCCAAGTGTGTCGCCCGCAGCCTTGCGGTGGGCGCGTTCTTGACAAAAGCCGCGGAAAGGCGCGATGCCCGTGCCCGGTCCGATCATGATGACCGGCACGTTTGGATCTTCAGGCAGTCGGAACGCCTCATCCGTGCTGCGCAGACTCGCCTGGACGATCTGGCCATCGCGGGCGCGGGCCAGATAGTTGGAACACACCCCGGTGAACTGTCCGTCGCCGGACAAATGCGGCTCATCTACCACGCCCACTGTGACGGTGCAGCTGTCCGGTTGCGCCGTGCCAGACGACGAAATCGAATAATAGCGCGGTTGCATCATCGGCATCAGTTCAAGGAACACCCCGAAAGGCAGTTCGCAGGCCGGAAAGTCCTCCAGCAGGTCCAGAACGCTGCGCCGTTTTACCTGCACGTTCGATTTGTAGTCGTCTCCGGCCAGCGCCTCTAACTGCGGTTTGGACATTGGGCATTCGGTGTGTTTGGCCAGAGTCGCCACATCCTTGCGCGAAGCCACGTCCTGCAGCTCCATCATCCGCGACAGCAAATGATGCACCGGCAGTGCTACATTTACCGGCAGCTTGGAATGATCTTCCGCGCTCGATCGGATACGGATCTGGCTGTCAAAGGAGTAGCCAAACCGCCGAAGAACCCGCCCCACAAGGGAATTGGAGTTGATCGGGACAACGCTCAGGTGGTCGCCGGTGCGGTAGGTCATGCCCTCATCAAGGCTAACCTCGATATGCCGGGTAGACCTGCCAGAGGCGTCCGTGTTCTGCAATTCCCTGTTTTCCGTGACGGTCAGGTTACGGGCGCCGGTTTGATGAGCCAGAGGGTTCACTTCCGCCTCACCCAATTCCTCAATTTCGAAAAGAGGGGCCACATCGCCGTCGGACACCTCAAAATCTAGGTCCAGCGCCTCGGCCAATTGCGGCCATAGCCCGCCGGACCAAACGTCAAACTGTTCTTCTATATCTTCGCGCGCATCGCCTTCGCCTTTGTCGGCGATCCGTGTGGCCCCCAGGGCTGCCATGCGTTCGTCGATCATGCGAGGCGTGGCCTGAAAGGTCGTGGCCCAATCGGAATGCCCGCAGCCAAACACGGCATACCGTACTCCGTCGAGCGATCCGGCCTCTGCGCCTTCAATCCAATCGACAAACTTTGCAGCGTTGTCGGGCGGTGCACCGTTATACGAAGAACAGGCGATCAACACTGCCCCTTCTTTAGGCAGGGCGCCCACCGCACTGTCCAGATCGTCCATACGCACGTCAAAGCCATTGGCCTCAGCCGTGCGGGCAAGCCCACGGGCGAAATCTTCGGTCGAACCAAGGTTTGACCCGTAAAGCACGGTCGCAGGTGTGCCGTGGCTTGCCACCTTTGCACCGGCGCCGCCACCCGCACCTTCCGCCTCTGGCAGGGCACCGGGAACCAGCTGGCTGCGCACGATGTCACGGCGCAGTTTGACCTTCATCGACAGGCCGTCGGGCTTGATCGACAGGCTTTCCTTCAGTTCCATCTGGTAGTTCTTGTGATCGATCAGCTCAAAGCGTTGCAGGATCATGCCGATCACAAGGATCGCCTCCTGCATGGCAAACTGCCGACCGATGCAGGCGCGTTGGCCGTTGCCGAAAGGTTTGTACGAGTTGGGCGGTCGCGCCGCGATGGCTTCGGGCGTGAAATGGTCCGGGTTGAAAGCCTCCGGGTCGTCGCCCCAAACCGATTTATCCCGGTGCAGCATCAAGGTCAGCACAGTTGTGAAGGTGCCCTTCTTGATCTTGTACTTCCCGCCGACGATTTCGTCCTCGTAAGGGTAAAGCCCAAAGGCAGGCGCCGTTGGATAAAGCCGCAGCGCCTCCAGCAAGATCTGGTTAACGTATTGCAAC
>JBCCET010000089.1:0-14264 GCA_039030095.1 Pseudomonadota bacterium
AAGTAGTGGTCGCGCTGGGCAACCTGCGCCAGCTCTGACTTCATGTTGTCACGCAAATAGTCAAAACCGAATTCATTGTTGGTGCCATATGTAATGTCGGCGCCATAAGCAGCTAGCTTTTCTTCTTCATCAATGCCCGGGTGAATAACACCCGTCGTCATTCCAAGCGCGGCATAAACCTGCCCCATCCATTCGCTGTCGCGTTTGGCAAGGTAGTCGTTCACGGTGACCACATGGACCCCGCGCCCGGTCAGGGCATTCAGGTAAACCGGCAAAGTAGCCATGAGGGTTTTACCCTCACCCGTCTTCATTTCCGATATGTTGCCCCGGTGCAGGAAGATCCCGCCCACAAGCTGCACATCGAAAGGCCGCAGGCCCAATGTGCGCACCGATGCCTCCCGAGCGACCGCGAAGGCTTCGGGCAGCAGGTCATCCAGCTTTTCGCCGTTCGCGAGCCTGTCGCGGAATTCTTGCGTCTTTGCCTTGATCCCGTCGTCCGACAGGGCCTGAATTTCAGGTTCCAGCGCGTTGATCTTAGCGACCAAGGGCTGCACAGCCTTGACCTTTCGATCATTGGGTGTGCCAAAAATTTTCCGCGTGACGGCCCCTAGTCCGAGCATGTCTGCCTCATCATTTTTCTAGTTGCGCAGGCGGCGCGTATTTAGTGACGTGAGTGTGAAAGAACTGCGACCGGGGTGCCTTGTGGCCGGTGCATCCTCGGCGTAGTTTGCAGCAACGCCTGACTGTTTCCACAATCATGCCAAACTGGCATGTAAGCGGGTCTATAGGTGCTGTCAACTTTGCCCCAAATGCCTTGGCGGCGTAATTGAAATGGGCTCGTATTGGGTCCCGGAACGGAGAGAGCTCCTTATGATCAAGAAATTCATCGTCACTGCAGCCATTGCGGCCAGTTTTGGTGGCGTTGCTGCCGCCCAGTCGGACACAGAGACAGAGACGGAAACCACGGAAGAAGTTGCCGCCCCGGCGCCCTCAGCCGATACAGTTCTGGCAACCGTAAACGGCACAGACATCACGCTGGGCCATGTGATTGCGCTGACGTCGCGCCTGCCGGATCAGTACAAAGCCCTGCCAGATGAGCAGCTTATGTCCGGTGTTTTGGAACAGCTTATACAACAAACCGCGCTGACGTCGGGCATGAGCCGCGACAAAAAGTCGGTTGCGCTAGCTATCGAGAATGAGGTCCGCGCTTTGCTGGCCACAGAAAAGCTAAAATCTATCGAAGATGGCGCAATTACTGATGAAGGCCTTCAGGCGGCATATGATGCGGCTTATGCTGATCAGCCGGCAGAGCAGGAGTGGAAATCGCAGCACATTCTTTTGGAAAACGAAGAAGATGCGAAGGCCGTGGTGGCTGAAATAGAAGGCGGCGCGGATTTTGGCGAGGTAGCAAAAGCCAAGTCAACTGGCCCCTCAGGCCCAAGCGGCGGTGATCTGGGCTGGCAAGGCAAAGGGCGCCTGGTGCCGGAATTTGAAAACGCCATGATCGCGTTGGAACCAGGCGCCGTGTCTGCGCCGGTTAAAACTCAATTCGGCTGGCATGTGATCAAGTTGAATGAGGTGCGTGAAAAGCCAAAGCCAACACTCGATGACGTGCGTGGGGAATTGGAAGGTGGCTTGAAGGAAGCGGCAGTCCGCGATGCGCTGACCGAGGCTGTGGAAACAGCAGAAGTGGTGCGCCCCGAAGCGGCGGTTGATCCTTCCGCAATTCGCAACCTTGATCTGCTGAAAGATTAAGCGCCCATGTCCGAAGCAGAGCTTTCCGCCCTGCGCGCAGAAGTTGCCCGGCTTAAGCAAGAACTGGCCGGGCAGACTGCGGCACCAGCGGTATCGCCGCTGGCGCCGGCTGGTGGTTTTCCCGATTTGCCGGATATCGCGGGCGTGCGGTTTTCTGCGGGCGCGGTCGGGGTGAAATACCAAGGGCGCGACGACGTGATGCTGGCGGAAGTAGCAGCAGGCAGCGCGGTGGCCGGGGTATTCACGCGATCTGCAACGCGGTCTGCACCGGTGCTCGACTGCCAGGCCAAGTTGCCTGGGCTGCAAGTTGCGCTAACAGGCAAGCCCGTTGGAATTGTAGTCAACAGCGGCAATGCCAACGCCTTCACCGGGCGGGCGGGTCAAGGCTCCGTCAAACGGGTGTGCGAAACTGCGGCGCAGATTTTGGGCACATCGCCCGACCATATCCTGACTGCGTCAACAGGCGTGATCGGTGAACCATTGCCCGATGATCGCATTCGCGATGGTCTGGAAAGCCTTGCCTCAGGTTTAAGCCCAGAAAATGCCGACCAGGCCGCCGCTGCAATCATGACGACGGATACCTTTGCAAAAGGTGCGTCAGCGCAGATTGATATCGGTGGCAGCCCGGTACGGATTTCTGGGTTTGCCAAGGGATCCGGCATGATTGCGCCGGATATGGCGACCATGCTGGTTTACATCTTCACCGACTGCGCCGTGGCGCCGGGTATTTTGCAGCAAATGACCTCTGCCCTGAACGAAGGCACGTTTAATGCCATCACGGTGGACAGCGACACGTCTACCAGTGATTCACTGCTGGTTTGTGCGACCGGTCGGGCAGGCAACGACATAATCAACGACACCCAAAGTGCGGGTGCCGAAGTGTTCTCGAATGCGCTGGGCGGCGTGATGCGCGAGCTTGCCCACCTTGTCGTGCGCGATGGAGAGGGCGCGACGAAGTTCATCGAAATATCGGTAAAAGGGGCAACCAGCGACAGCTCTGCCGCTGTGGTAGGTCGAGCTATCGCAAACTCCCCTCTGGTTAAGACCGCTATCGCTGGCGAAGATCCCAATTGGGGTCGCGTGGTTATGGCCATTGGCAAGTCTGGTGAGCCCGCGGATCGCGACCGTATTGCGATCTGGTTTGGCGATGTACTTGTCGCGGAACACGGTTGGGTTGCGCCAAGTTATACCGAAGAGGCGGGTGCCGCCCATATGAAGGCGCAAGAGATCTCAATCACCGTTGATTTAGGGATTGGCGATGGCGGCGCAACCGTTTGGACCTGTGATCTGACACATCAATACATCACCATAAACGCCGACTATCGTTCATGAAAACGGTGCTCGTTTCCGCCGTCGCGTTGATTGACCCAGACGGTCGCGTCCTTTTGGCTCAACGGCCAGAGGGCAAATCAATGGCCGGCCTGTGGGAATTTCCAGGCGGCAAGGTCGAGGCAGGAGAGACGCCTGAAGTTGCACTGATCCGGGAGCTACATGAAGAACTTGGCATAAACACTTGGGAAAGCTGCTTGGCACCGCTAACCTTTGCCTCCCATACTTATGACGATTTCCACCTGCTGATGCCACTATTTGCCTGCCGCAAGTGGGAAGGCATCCCCCAGCCACAAGAAGGTCAGGTGTTGAAGTGGGTCGGAAAGGGGCAGTTGCGCGACTACCCGATGCCGCCCGCAGACGTGCCGATTGTGCCAATCTTACGGGATTGGTTGTGATCGTAAGGTCCGATGCTCAAGTGTCGCTGTAAGGCTGCGCCGCCTATCCCTTGGCCTCTGGAATATGCATCCCATTTTTCAATGTGATTCCAAGGACGCCTAGGGTTTACCCAACGCAAAGACAGAAATAGCAGGCACCCTCAGGCTGGTTGTTTCTCGGTCATCACCGCCAATGCATCGCGCGCAATTTGCTTTTCTTCGTCTGCAGCAACGACATGCACTGGCACGTTGCCAAAACAAGCAAGACGGTTTGTGATACTGTCGCGAATGATTTGGGCATTTTCACCAATGCCGCCGGTAAAGGCGACGGCGTCCACCCCGCCCATCGCGACAATCGCAGACCCAGCATGCCGCGCCGCCCAATAGCAAAAGTGCTCAACAGCAAAGATTGCGTCATCATCGCGGCGTTCCAAAAGGGCCTTCATATTGTTGTCACCGGCCAGCGCCTTGAGGCCGCTGTCACGGTTCAGCGCCCTATCGGTAGCCTCCTCACCTAAAGATCGAGACATGCGCAGCACCGCAGCGCCGTCGATGTCGCCTGACCGCGTGCCCATCGTCAGACCTGACAGCGGGGAATACCCCATGGACGTGGCAATAGACCGGCCGTCCTGGATTGCACAAAGTGACGCACCGTTCCCGAGGTGGAGCGCTAACAGACGGGCGGGCAGGGCGTCACCAAATTCAGCCACCATATTGGCATAAGACAACCCATGGAATCCGTAGCGCCTGATCCCGGCGTCATATTGTTCCTGAGGGATGGCATAGCGGGTTGCGACCTCTGGGTTGGTGGCGTGAAAGGCAGTTCCGAAGCTGCAATAATGTGGTAAGTCCGGCGCCAGCTCCATCAAGGACAAAATCGCAGCCAAGTTGTTGGGGTTATGCAGCGGGGCCAGCGGTATAACGCTTTCAATAGCGGCAATGACCTGCGACGTAACCTTAACGGGCTGTGTCAAAACCGTGCCCCCGTGGACCACCCTATGCGCAGCGGCGTTCAAGCGATCCAGCGTTATGCGTTGGACTTCCAGTTCTTGCAGCATCGCCTGCAATGCGTCTGCGTGGTTCAAAGCGGTGATCGACTTGTCAGCATCCCCTAGCGTAAGTCTGCCAGTGGTTCCGATATTGGACACGGATCCGCTTACGACGGAACTTAGGTCCAGATCAAAGACCTCCACTTTTAGAGAGGACGAACCGGCATTCAAAACTAGGATCATGTGGGTACCGAAATGTTGTATGTGCAGCCCTGAATTGTGGGCTAAACCACCCTACAACCAACCAGCTGCCTCGTTCTTCACGATATCCACCATCATGTCGATGTGCATTTCGCTGTCGTTCAGGCATGGGATGTAGGTGAAAGTTTCGCCACCGGCTTCTTCAAAGCTCTCTTTGATCTCTTCGTTGATCTCTTCCAGTGTCTCTATGCAGTCGGATGAAAACGCAGGCGCCATGACGGCGATGTTCTTTTTGCCCGCTTCGGCCAGGCGGGCGACCTCTTCCACTGTGTAAGGCTGTAACCATGCCTCCGGTCCGAATTTGGACTGGAAGGTGGTGATCAGCTCATCATCTGCCATGCCGAGCGACGCGCGCAACAGATCGGTCGTGTCGTGACACATACAGGAATACGGATCGCCGGAATAAGTGTAACGCTCCGGCAAACCGTGGTAGCTGGCCACAAGCACGTCGGGACGGGTATCAAGCTTGGCATAAGCCGCCTCGACCGACGCTTTTAGCGCCGCGATGTAGCCCGGATGTTTGTTGTATGCGGGCACCGTACGAATGCTGGGCTGCCATCGCATATCCATAAGTTTGCGAAACGCTTCATCGTTAGCCGTGCCTGTGGTGGCAGCAGAGTATTGCGGATAAAGCGGGAAAAAGATCAGCCGATCACAGCCGAAGCTTTTCATCTTTTCGATTACAGACGGGGTCGACGGGTTGCCATACCGCATAGCGAAGTCAACTTCCACATCGTCGCCCCACGCTGCTTTCAACCGTGATCGCAACTTGGTGGTTTGATCGCGCGTGATGGTCAGAAGTGGGCTTTCGTCCTTTTCCGTGTTCCAAATGCTGGCATAAGCGGCGCCGGACGAAAACGGGCGCTTGGACAGGATCACCAATTGCAAAAGCGGCTGCCAAAGCCATGGGCTGTAGTCGACCACGCGGGTATCTGACAAGAACTGCCCCAGGTAACGGCGCATCGACCAATAATCCGTCCCATCCGGAGTGCCGAGATTGGTGACAATAACGCCAACTTTGTCGAACCGACGCTTCGGGTCGAGGCATCCGCCATCAGCAATAATCTCAGACGTTGGTGCGCCGTCCATTTTGGGCCCCCCTTGGAACATGCGCGTAAGCTAGGCCAAAAAAACCAAGTGTCACCCGCACATGTTTGATAACGCCGCAATTGTCGCATCTAGGGCCCTACGATGCAAATCTGCCCTGTAAATGGTTTGTTAACCAAGTCCTCGGAAAAATCATTGGCAGGTAGGATCGGAGAGCATCGGTGATAGACGTCGTTGCACAGCGTCTTGGGCACGCCTTACGGGTGATCTATCCGGACCGCTGCATGGGCTGCGGGGAGGAGATCATCGGTCAGGCGTCGCTTTGTACAGCGTGTTGGGCGGACGCACATTTCTTAAGCGGTGTGACCTGCCAAACCTGCGGCGTGTCGATCTTGGGCGAAGGCGACGGGGTCGCCATTTGTGAATCCTGCGACGCATTCCCACCACCGTGGTCGGCGGGACGTGCTGTTGGGCTATATGAAGGGCCGTTGCGGCGCATGGTTTTGTCGTTGAAGCACGGCGACCGGTTGGATCTGGTGCCCGCAATGGCTGGCTGGATGGCGCGCGCGGGCGCCGATTTTCTAACGGACAAAAGCTTGTTAGTGCCGGTCCCTTTGCATTGGCGCAGATTCTTGGCGCGCCGGGCGAACCAATCCGCCCTTCTGGCATCGGCAATTTCAAAACAGGTCGGAGCTGATCACATACCGGATCTGCTGCACAGATACCGGGCAACCGCGCCGCAAAAAGGTATGTCCCGGGAGGAGCGGTTTGAAAACCAGCGCGCGGCTATTGCCTTGAATGCCCGGCGCGGCGCATCTGTGGAAGGCCGCGACGTTGTGCTGATCGACGATGTGATGACCACAGGCGCCACGCTTTTTGCAGCGGCAGAGACCTGTCTTTCAGGCAGTGCCGCATCTGTGAACGTTCTGGTTTTCGCGCGCGTTGCACGGCCAGATTAAAGGCTTATATAGGTGGCTGTCCGCTCATTCTGGGAACGCGCACCATGAAACAAGTCGAAATCTACACCACCCCCATCTGTGGCTTTTGCATGATGGCAAAACGACTTCTGAAACAGAAAAATGTACCCTTTGTGGAGTACGGTGTTATGACCAATGCCGCCAAAAAGGCGGAAATGATTGAACGCGCCAATGGCGGGCGGACTGTGCCGCAGATCTTTATTGGCGGGCAGCACGTCGGTGGATCAGATGACCTGCACGCCCTGGAACGGGCCGGCAAGCTAGACGCGCTGCTGGCGGCATGACCCTTCGGGTCGGCCTGATCCAGCTATGCAGTAGTGACGATCCGGCTGCCAATCTTCCAAAGACACTTGATCTGATCAATGATGCAGCGAACCAAGGCGCTGTTTTTGTTACAACGCCAGAGGTTACGAACTGCGTATCAACCTCCCGCACGCATCAGCAGCATGTTCTGCAAGCGGAACAAGATGACATAACGCTGGCCGCGCTCCGGCAGCATGCGCAGGAATTAGGCGTGTGGCTTTTGATTGGGTCGTTAGCTATAAAGAGTGATGATCCAGATGGTCGTTTTGCGAACCGGTCATTTCTTGTGGCACCAGACGGCGGCGTGCGGGCGCGATACGACAAAATCCACATGTTCGATGTGGCCGTGAGCGACAAAGAGACCTATCGCGAAAGTGCGGGCTACAGACCAGGCGAGCAAGCTGTCACGACCGATATTCCGGGTGCAACGCTGGGCATGACAATTTGTTACGATATGCGGTTCCCCGCGCTCTACCGACATCTGGCGCACGCAGGGGCTGGCGTAATTACCGTACCCAGTGCTTTTTCACCTGTAACCGGTGCCGCCCATTGGGAGGTGCTGTTGCGTGCCCGTGCGATTGAGACCGGGTGTTTCATCTTGGCGCCCGCACAGGCCGGAGATCATGCGATCAGCCGGGGCCGCCCTCGGTCCACTTACGGGCATTCCATGGTTGTAGCCCCCTGGGGAGAGGTTCTGATCGACGCGGGGATGGACCCAGGCGCTTATGTCTGCGATCTTGACCTTGGGCAAATCGATGCCGCCCGGCACCGAGTGCCCGCCCTGACGCATGACCGGGCCATCGCATGACCGAAACCGCCTTAGCCATCGCTTTTATGTCAGAGCTGTTGTCTTCCGACCAGCAATTGAAGGCGTCTGTGGCGCGGCAACTGCCAAAGGGTATGGAGCTGTCGCATTTTTCCGTCCTGAACCACCTGTACACAACTGGCGAGCGCACGCCCGCGCAGTTGGCCAAGTCCTTCCAACTGACAAAAGGTGCGATGACCAACACGGTTAAACGGCTTGAAGCGGCCGGTTACATCAGTGTTCGGCCCGATTGGGATGATGCGCGGCGAAAATGGGTGTCTATCAGCCCTGCCGGTAGGCAGGCACGCGACATCGCAATCAATCAGTTGGAACCCGTTTTTCAAGTGGTCGTAGATGAGCTGGGCGCGGACAAGATAAAAGCCACCTTGCCAGTTTTAAGGGCCTTCAGAGCCGCCCTGAAATCGTAGGCTAGGTGCCACTTCCCGCTTGTTCATTCAGCTTTTTTCACACTGGCAGTGACATAGTTCACCGATAGGTCCTTCGCACTGATGGCCCAGGCCCATGTGAACGGGTTGAACACGAAACCCTTGCGATCGACGGGGTTTAGCCCGGCATTTTCGATAAGCGAACACAGCTCATCTGGTGTGATGAACTTCGACCATTCATGGGTTCCCTTGGGCAGCCACCGCATAACGTGTTCAGCCCCGATGATAGCGAAAAGAAAACTCTTGGGGTTTCGGTTAAGTGTTGAGCAGATCATGATCCCCCCAGGCTTCAAAAGTTGCTGGCAGGCGGTCAGATAGGCCAGCGGATCTGCCACATGTTCAACCACTTCCATATTCAGAACCACGTCAAACTGCTCACCTGCGGCGGCCAGATCTTCGGCTGTCGTATGGCGGTAGTCGATGTTCAGACCCATCTGTTCCGCATGAAGCCGGGCCACGGGGATGTTGCGTTCGGCGGCATCAGCGCCGACCACATCGGCACCTAAACGCGCCATGGGTTCGCTTAACAAGCCACCACCGCAGCCGATATCTAGCAACCGCAAACCGTTCAGCGAGTTCAAAGATTCGCGGTCGCGGCCAAATTCTGCCGTGACCTGGTCGACAATGTAGCCCAGCCGACAGGGGTTGAGCATATGAAGCGGTTTGAACTTACCGTTCTCATCCCACCATTCGGCGGCCATCGCCTCAAACTTCGCGATCTCGTTTGCATCTACCGTGGTTGCCATTGTCTTCCCTTTGTCTGACTGGCACATTCAGCGCTGTGAAGGAGCATAGTTCACAGATGCGAAATGCCGAGAGCCAAATTGGCGCACCGCGGTCTCTGTATCCGGTTATTCAGCCTTACAACTACCGTATGATGGCGGTTCCGGGGCGCAAAGAAGAACACGTTCTTTATGTGGAAGAATGTGGAAACCCAAAAGGCATTCCCGTTGTAGTTCTGCACGGTGGCCCCGGTGGCGGGTGCAGTCCGGGCATGCGCCGTTTTTTCCACCCCGATATTTACCGAGTGATCCTTTTTGACCAACGAGGGTGCGGGCGTTCCCGTCCGCACGCCAGCGTCGTGAACAACACCACATGGGATCTGGTTGCTGACATCGAATTGATCCGCGAAGAGTTAGGGATCGACGATTGGATCGTTTTTGGCGGGTCCTGGGGTGCTACACTTGCCTTGGTTTATGCCCAAACGCACCCACGCCGCGTGCGGCATCTGGTGTTGCGGGGCGTCTTCACCATGACCCAGTCTGAGTTGAATTGGTTTTACGGCGGCGGTGCAGCGGCGTTTTTCCCTGACGAATGGCACGCCTTTGCCGGGCTTTTGCCAGAAGCGGAACAAGGCGATGTGATCGAAGGCTTTGCGCGACGACTGTTTGGTGAGGACGAAGATGAACAGATCCGCTTTGCCCGTGCCTGGACCGAATGGGAAAGCGCCCTTGCCTCGCTGGAGGCATCGCCCAACCGTGGCTCCGTGCCGTCGTCTTACGCGCTGGCCTTTGCGCGGATCGAAAACCACTACTTCCGGAATGCGGGATTTTTGCGCGAAGACGGGCAAATCCTGAAGGACATGAACCGGATATCACAAATTCCGGCTGCTATCGTGCAAGGGCGATACGATATGATATGCCCGCCGCATACCGCCGTCGCGCTGCATGAGGCGTGGCCCAACGCCCGATTTGTAATGGTTCCCAATGCCGGTCATTCGTTGTCGGAGCCGGGAATCACCTCTGCGCTTGTGGGCATCATGGATGATCTTGCCTAAGCTGAAGGCAGCTTTTAGGCCGATAAGCCCAATCAAAAGCTTTTTTCCTGAAATCTGGGTCTAGGTTTTCATGAATCACGAAAAAGGCGTGATTCCCGATACATAAGCCCTTGAAATGTCGCCAGCCACTCGTAGGCTTCTAATTGCGACATCCAAAATGTCGCCAATGAAAACAAATAGGGAGACGAAGGGTGAACTCTGTGTTGAGGATCGTCCTTCAGCGTCTGGCGCTTGGTGTGCTGACACTGTTGGTTGTATCCATCCTAATTTTCGCGGCTGTGAATGCGCTACCTGGTGACTTCGCCCAGGCCATTCTGGGTCAAGGTGCAACGCCGGAAGCGGTCGCAGCTATCCGAGAAGATCTTGGGCTGAACAAAGACCCCTTTACCAGGTACTTCGATTGGTTGGGTGGGATCCTGAGAGGTGACTTCGGGACATCATTCGCCCAAGCCAACTTCGCATCCTTTGCCGGTGAGGACACCGGGAAAGGCGGCATCGGATCGGTTGCAGCACAGCTTGGGCCACGGTTTGGCAACACACTATTCCTAGCACTTGTGTCCGCGTGTATCGCGGTTCCTTTCTCTCTGACGCTTGGCATTCTGGCCGCGCTTTATCGCAACTCGATCTTCGACCGCTTCGTGAACATCGGCACGCTGACGTCCATTTCCAGCCCGGAGTTCTTCCTGGCCTACGTTTTGATCCTTTATCTCGCAGTGCTGAACAGCGTGTTTCCGTCACTGTCGAACATTCACGCGGATATGACGTTTGGTGAGCGATTGAACGCGACCATGTTGCCGGCTTTGACCCTGACACTTGTCGTGACCGCGCACATGATGCGGATGACGCGGGCAGCCATCATCAACCTGCTGGCTTCTCCCTACATCGAAATGGCGCGGCTGAAAGGCATCAGCCCAATGCGTGTGATCGTTCGCCATGCGCTGCCAAACGCGCTGGCCCCGATCATCAACGTGATCGCGCTGAACCTTGCCTACCTGATTACTGGTGTGGTCGTTGTTGAGGTGGTTTTCGTCTATCCGGGCATCGGACAGCTTTTCGTGGACAGCGTTAAAATCCGCGACATCCCGGTGGTGCAGGCCTGCTGCCTGATCTTTGCGGCGGCATATATCCTGCTGAACCTGATCGCAGACGTCATGTCTATCATTACCAACCCACGTCTGAGGCATCCGAAATGATTGCGCTGATCCTAGAAATCGCCGTAACGCTCGGCGTCGTCGGCCTGCTTGTACGCAATGCGATGAACACAAGTTGGCGCGATGAAGGCACCGGGACATATGTCGGGTTCGGCATTGCCGCTCTGGTCGTGCTTTATATTGCTTGGACGTACTTTAAGACTAAGTACTTTCCCGCCAATGAAGCCGTACCGGAAGGATCTTTCTTCCGTTGGGCACTGCAAGGGTTTGTCTTTTTCGGTGCGGCTGGCTGGCTGTTCCGTGAGTTGGGCAAAGCCATTGGTACAGAAGGATCCCGCAAAGTGTTCCGTAGCATGCCCATCACGGCAAGCTTCGGGGTGTTGACCATTTTGAGCTACGCTTTTGTGGCCCTGTTCGCCGGTCCAATTCCACTGAGCATGGTTGTACTTGTGGGGCTCGGCGGGGCGTTGTTCACGAACCTGGCACTGCACTTTTCCGGAAATGCGGCGATGCGCACCAGTTTCACAATGACGGTGGTGCTGACTATCATCTGCATGGCCATGTATTTTTACGGTGGTCTGGCACCTTATGGTGAGGCGGAAATTCTACCGCGCGCCAACGTTTTGCCTGGGGGTAATGAAGCAACCGGCGGCGACCCGAACCACATTCTGGGCACAGACCAGATCGGTCGGGATATCCTGTCCCGCCTGATCTACGGCGCACGAAATACAGTGGGTATCGCCTTCCTGACAACAGTTCTGGCGTTTTTTATTGGTGGCACCTTCGGCTTCTTGGCCGCCACACTGGGCGGTTGGGTCGATCAAGTGTGTTCGCGCACTGTGGACGCGCTGATGGCGATCCCGCAGCTGATCTTTGCGCTGCTGTTGATGACCATCGCAACCGCATGGGCTGGGTCTAATACCGGGCTTGTTACGGTCTACATGATCCTGATCATCGCCGTATTGGACAGTACCCGGGTCTATCGACTTTCGCGTGCTGTCGGCCTGAACATTGTGGTTATGGACTATATTGAGGCCGCAAAGCTGCGCGGTGAAAACCTGACTTATTTGATCTTCCGGGAAATCCTGCCAAATGCCACGGCGCCGCTGTTGGCTGAATTCGGCCTGCGCTTCTGCTTTGTCTTCCTGACGATCGCAGCGCTGTCGTTCCTGGGTATCGGCATTCAGCCGCCGCGCGCGGACTGGGGCACCATGGTGCGCGACCTTGGTCAGTTCATCAACTTCGCCCAATTCAGCCCACTGACTGCGGCCCTGCCGCTGATGTGTGCTGGCGCCATCGCTCTTTTGACAGTGGCGGTTAACTTCGTTGTGGACTGGATGTTGCACCGGTCCTCTGGCCTGAAGGAGTAAGGGCATGTCGGACAAAGAACCTCTTGTCAAAGTTCGTGGCCTAAAGATCGAAGGTCGCTCGGATGAGACCTGGATGCAGATCGTCAACGGCGTCGACATGGACCTCAACCGAGGCGAAGTGATGGGGCTGATTGGCGAGTCCGGTGCGGGTAAGTCCACTATCGGTTTGGCCGCCATGGGGTTTACCCGCGACGGTTGCCGCATTTCGGATGGCACGGTGGAATTCGACGGGATTGATCTTGTCGGTGCTACAGCCGCTCAGAAGCGTGCCTTGCTCGGCAAACGCATTGCTTATGTAGCCCAGTCCGCAGCCGCGTCATTCAATCCGGCACACAAACTGATTGATCAGCATAGCGAAGCGCCAACTCAACACGGCGTCTACAGCAAGGCGGAATCAGAAGAAGACGCGATGGAGCTTTATGCTCGTCTGCGTTTGCCGAACCCGGACGAGATCGGGTTTCGCTATCCGCACCAGGTGTCCGGCGGTCAGTTGCAACGCGCAATGACGGCTATGGCCATGTCGTGCCGCCCTGATCTGATCATCTTTGATGAACCAACCACCGCGCTTGACGTGACGACCCAGATTGAGGTTTTGGCCGCGATCCGGGATATCGTGGAACAGTTCAACACAGCTGCGATCTACATCACCCACGACCTCGCCGTCGTGGCGCAGATGGCCGACAAGATCAAAGTGCTGCTCAAAGGTGATGAGGTCGAGGAAGCCGACACCAAAACCATGCTCGAACAGCCCAAGGAAGAATACACCAAGTCACTTTGGGCCGTGCGCAGCTTTGTTCGCGAACAGAAACCAGCACCTGCCGCTGATGATGTTCCGGTAGTCAGTGTTAAGAACGTTGTCGCTGCTTACGGCAAGGTGCCGGTGCTGCACGATATCAGCTTTGATATCCACGCTGGCCGCACGGTGGCGGTTGTGGGTGAATCCGGTTCGGGCAAATCCACAGCTGCGCGCTGTATCACCGGGCTTTTGCCGCCTTCCAGCGGTACGATCTCTTTCGACGGCGAAGTGCTGCCATCAGACTATCGTAAGCGAAACCGTGACCAACTGCGCCAAGCGCAGATGATCTATCAGATGGCGGATACTGCACTGAACCCGCGCAAAACCATTGGCGAGATCATAGGCCGACCGGTTGAATTCTACCTTGGCCTGCGGGGCGAGGCAAAGCGCGCGCGCACCGAAGAATTGCTCGAACAGATTGAGCTGGAACCGTCGATGTTTATCGACCGTCTGCCATCGGAACTGTCTGGCGGACAAAAGCAGCGTATCGGTATCGCCCGCGCGTTGGCGGCGGAGCCTAAGTTCATCATTTGTGATGAGGTGACCAGCGCACTCGACCAATTGGTGGCTGAAGGTATCCTCAAACTTCTCGCCAATTTGCAAGACGAGCTGAACCTGAGCTATATGTTCATCACACACGACCTCGCCACAGTCCGCGCCATCGCGGATGAAGTTGTGGTGATGAAAGAAGGCAAAGTTGTAGAGGCTGGACCCAAAGAAGAAATGTTCACCCCGCCGCACCACCCATACACGGATTTGTTAACACCGGAGATCCTCGGCACCGAGTACCTTCGCGTGATCGGCAACTTGGTCGACGAGACGGCCTGGTTTACCCCAACGCCGACCAATACGGCCTGGGCCGCGGGCTTCGACTTCTTCGG
>JBCCET010000090.1:0-14144 GCA_039030095.1 Pseudomonadota bacterium
CCAAAGTTGAAGGAACTATATATACGGCGACTCGAATTGCAGGACCTCTCAGTTATTTCAAATTGTACCGAATTGGAATGTCTTTGCATCACAGAGATTCCAGCAAAGGATTTTTCCATGCTTGCATCATTGGAATCATTAAGGGAATTAGATGTAGAAGGGACTTTGTTTAATAACCTTTCGATCTTACCAAACCAAGAACAGTTTGCAAAACTGAATCTTTCAAGAACACCTATTGATGATTTTTCTTTTCTTTTGAACACCCCTAAACTCAAAGAGTTAAAGGTCGGCGAAACCTTTTTTGATAATGCTGATATCCTAGAAAATTTGGCACTTTCGCGCGGCGAACACAAAAGCGCGGTATGAGCCGGACTGGGACCACTCGATCAGCCTTGAGATCGTGATTTGGGCTGTACCCTTGGCCATCATCATCTGTCTGGCGGGCCTGACCTGGGTCGCGACCCACCGCCTCAACCCATACAACGATCTGACGCGCATCTCAGAAACACAGCCGCTGGATCCGGCGGTGAAGCCGCTAACGGTTTACGTTGTGGCGATGGATTGGAAATGGGGGTTCATCTATCCTGAGCAGGGCATCGCCACTGTGGGCGAAGCGGCCGTGATCGTGGACCGCCCCGTAGAATGGAAGATTACATCCACGACCGTAATGAACTCTTTCTACGTGCCGGAAATGGCGGGGATGATCTACGCCATGGCCGGGATGGAGACGGAGCTGAACGCCGTCGTCAACGCGCCTGGCACCTTCGATGGCTTTTCAGCGAACTATTCCGGCGCCGGATTTTCGCACATGACGTTTGACCTGCACGCAACAGATGCAACCGGGTTTGATGCCTGGGTTGCAAAGGTGCGCGCAGGTGCCAAAGGCGATCTAACCCGCGAAGAGTTTCTGAAACTAGACCAGCCGTCTGTCAAACATCCCGTAACCTATTACGACGGGATCGAAGACGATCTTTGGCGACGCATCCTCAACCGTTGTGTGGGCGAAGATCAGCTTTGCCAGGACGACATGATGATGGTTGATGCGCTGGGCGGCGGCGGGCTCGACGGGCTTTGGAACAGACAAATATTTGCAGGCATCTGCAACGCTGACGATCCGGAGGCGCTTTTGGCGCTGATCAAACCGGGCTTGGGCGAACGGGAGAAACAACTGGCAATCGCGGCGTTGTCCAACCTGCCGCTGACGCCGAGCGAGTTACCCCAATCAAAGGCATACTGACATGGCAAGTTCGCCAGACGCACACGCCGGACCAACTGACATCCACCCCTTTTGGGGTAAACTAGATTGGAACATATTTCCGTTCTACGAGCCGGTGATTTTCTACACCTTCATCGTGGTGGCAATCGGTGGCGCCGCGTTTATGGCGGTGATGACCTACTATCGCCTGTGGGTTCCGCTTTGGTTCAACTGGCTGACCTCGATCGACCACAAAAAGATCGGGATCATGTATATGGTCTTGGGGTTGGTAATGCTCTTGCGTGGCTTTGCCGATGCGATGCTGATGCGTATCCAGCAAGCGCTGGCGGCCTCGGGTGGGGAGGGGTACCTCGACGCGCACCACTACGACCAGATCTTCACCGCCCACGGCGTGATCATGATCTTCTTTGTCGCCATGCCATTTGTGACCGGTCTGATGAACTATGTCATGCCACTGCAAATCGGTGCGCGGGATGTGGCGTTTCCGTTCCTGAACAACCTCAGTTTCTGGCTGACCGCATCTGGGGCCGTGCTGATCATGATCTCGCTCTTCGTGGGGGAGTTTGCGACCACCGGCTGGCTTGCTTATCCGCCGCTGTCGGGGCTGGATTACAGCCCCAGCGTGGGGATGGATTATTACCTTTGGTCGCTGAACATCGCGGGCATTGGGACGACGCTTTCTGGCATCAACCTCGTCGTGACCATCGCCAAGATGCGCGCGCCGGGCATGACCTACATGAAAATGCCGGTCTTCGTCTGGACCACGCTGTGTACCAACGTGCTGATCGTGGCGACCTTCCCGGTGTTGACGGTCACGCTGGCCCTGTTGACGGCTGACCGCTACATCGGCACCGCCTTTTTCACGAACGATCTGGGCGGCAACCCGATGATGTACGTGAACCTGATCTGGATCTGGGGCCACCCGGAGGTCTACATCCTGACGCTGCCGGTCTTCGGCGTGTTTTCCGAAATCGTACCGACGTTTTCTAAGAAGCGCCTCTTTGGCTACACGTCGATGGTCTATGCGACCTGCGTGATCATGATCCTCAGCTACATAGTTTGGTTGCACCACTTCTTCACCATGGGTGCAGGTGCGGACGTGAACAGTTTCTTCGGGATCACAACGATGATCATTTCGATCCCGACGGGGGCCAAAATCTTCAACTGGCTGTTTACCATGTACAAAGGCCGGATAGAATTTGAGGTTCCGATGCTGTGGGTCATGGGCTTCATGATCACCTTTGTTATCGGCGGCATGACGGGCGTTCTGCTGGCCATCCCTCCGGCCGATTATGTGCTGCACAACTCGCTTTTCCTGGTGGCGCACTTCCACAATGTGATCATCGGGGGCGTGGTCTTCGGTATCTTTGCGGCCATGACCTACTGGTTCCCGAAAGCCTTCGGGTTCAGGCTGCAACCGTTCTGGGGCAAGGTCAGTTTCTGGTTCTGGTTCATCGGCTTTTATCTGGCGTTCATGCCGCTCTACATCCTCGGCTTGATGGGTGTGACCCGGCGGCTTAGCCAGTTTGAGGACACCTTCTATTCGGTCTATTTCATCGTGGCCCTGGCCGGCGCCGTATGCGTCGCCATCGGCATCGCGGCGTTCCTGATCCAGATCTATGTGTCGGTTATGAAGCGCGAAGAACTGCGGGACACCACGGGCGACCCGTGGGGCGGGCGCACGCTGGAATGGTCCACATCGTCTCCGCCTCCGTACTACAACTTCGCCTTCACCCCGCGCGTCTATGAACTGGACGCCTGGGACCATATGAAACGCAACGGGTATCAGCGGAAGACCGACGGCTATGTGCCGCTGCACATGCCGCATTACACGTCGAGCGGGGTAGTCATCGCAGCGATTGTGACGGTCTGCGGCTTCGCGCTGGTCTGGCACGTCTACTGGCTGGCGCTGGCCAGTTTCGTTGCATCTCTGCTTTACGGCATCGCGCATACGTTCAACTACAACCGGGACTATTATGTGCCCGCCGACGAAGTGGAACAGATCGAAAGCAACCGCACGCGATTGATGGCGCGAACCATGCAGGCGGCAGAATAATGAGCGTGCAAACCCAAAACCCAGACACCTACGATTTCCATGTAGTCGAAGACCCAAACGACGGCGAGCATCACCATGAGACCGGCACAATGCTGGGGTTCTGGCTCTATCTGATGAGCGACTGCCTGTTGTTCGGCATTCTTTTTGCCGTGCATGCCGTACTGGGCCAGAACTATGCTGCCGGGCCTGCGCCGTCTGACCTTTTTGAGATCGAGATGATCCTCATCGCGACCTTCGCGCTGTTGTTTTCGTCAATCACCTACGGGTTTGCCATGATCCAGTTGCAGAGCGGGTCAAAGAACGGAACGATGCTCTGGCTTGTTATCACAGGCATCTTCGGGGCGGCGTTCCTCGGGTTATCGATCATGGAGTTCGAGCACCTCTGGCACATCGGTGCGACACCCATGGCCAGCGCCTTTTTGTCGAGCTTCTGGCTGCTGGTGGGCACCCATGGCATGCACGTGTTCGGTGGCGTGATCTGGTTGATCGTACTTTTGGTGCAATTCCAGATGCACGGGATCAACGAGGCCAACACCCGCCGGATCATGTGCCTGAGCCTCTTCTGGCACTTCCTTGATCTGGTCTGGATCGGGGTCTTTTCGTTCGTCTACCTGGTGGGAGTTTTGATATGAGCGCGGCAAACCACGTCCAGGCGAGTTACAGGTCCTACATCATCGGCTTTGTGCTGTCCGTGATCCTGACGGTCCCGCCATTCTGGATTGTGATCGGCGAGGTAGAGATGAACATCTATTTGGCGCTGGGGCTTATCTTCACGCTCGGTGCGATCCAGATAGGCGTCCACGTTTACTATTTTTTGCATGTGACGCTGGGCGCGGAGGAAGGGTGGCAGGCGATTTCGCTGCTTTTCACGGTGGTTCTTGTGATCATTTGCTTGGCTGGGTCCATCTGGGTCATGTTCCATCTGGAAGAAAACATGATGCCCGCGCACGAACAGATCGAACGCGTGCGCAACCTGCCGTGAGACCCCTGTGGCTCGACACTGCGATCCTGATCAGTGCGGGTGTTATCTTTACGGTGATGATGGGGCTGGGCATCTGGCAGGTTCAACGTCTGGGCTGGAAACTCGATCTGATTGAGGCGGTGGAGACCCGCGCTTTCGCTGAACCGGTCAAGGCTCCCGCAGTGCCTGTGAACGCCGCAGATCACGCATATATGCGCGTTACATTGACAGGATCTTTTGATCACAGCGCCTCTCGTAAAGTCAAAGCGGTGACAGAACTCGGGCCCGGCCACTGGCTTATGACGCCTTTCGTAAATGAGGGCCGCGTGGTCTGGATCAACAGGGGTTTCGTCCACACGGGTGTGCTGGACACTGCGTTGACGGAGCCGAAAGGGGAGGTGCAGATAACCGGCCTTCTGCGGATGGCGGAAGTTGGCGGGACGCTTTTGGAACGCAACCGGCCGGATATCGACCGCTGGGTCAGCCGTGACGTGGTAGCCCTGTCGAAGGCAGCGGGATTTAGTGCGCCGAAGCCCTACTTCATCGACGCTGAGCATATGGGCGCGGAAACAGCGTGGCCCCGCGGAGGCTTGACGAAACTTCAGTTTCGCAACTCTCACCTCAGCTACGCGATTACATGGTTTGCCATGGCAGCGTTGTTTCTGGGGGCGATGATTTATGTGATCTGGGATCGGCGGCGGCAAGGAACACCGAAAACCTGATCCAGCGCTGCTCGGTCATTTTTCGAAGCGTCGCAAAACGCCTAGCACCGTTGCTGAACCCGTGCGATGTTCTTGCCAAACCGAGTGAGGGACCAGCCATGCCAGATACCGCCAACCGCAGTTGGGGCATCAACAACGACTACGCAAAACTGCACGATGTGTTATTGGGCAAGCCAGAGTTCTATCGCTGGGTAGAAGCAGGCCCGTTGATCGGTCGAACGCTCGCCAATGCTGAAAAGACGGGCCACAAATTCGATCTTCAGCTGGCTATGAAACAGCACGCTGAAATGGTGTCGATTTATGAAGAGAACGGCGTCACCTGCCATTATCTGCCAGCGGATGAGGCGTTGCACCGTAATTTCTTTGCGCGCGACAGTTCCGCCATGACGCCCTGGGGGCCGCTCGTTTGCCACATGCAACTGAAGGTCCGCCGGGCAGACTATGCCACCGTGATCCAGTTTTATCAGGATGCGGGTATTCCGATTTGGAAATTTGCAACTGCTGGGCATTTTGAAGGTGGTGATTTCAACATCATCGAACCGGGTCGCGTGCTGATCGGTTACTGTGGCGAGCGTTCCGAAAAAGAGGGCAGTGAACAGGTTGCCGAGTTCGTTCGCGCCGAAGGCTGGGAAGCCGTGGTCGCCCCCATCAGCCGCGAATTTGTGCATATGGACGGGCTGATTGTGCCGCTAGCTGAAAAGCTTGCCGTGGCCTGCGTGGATGCGATGGAGCCATGGCTCGTGGACATCGTGCGCGGCTGGGGCATCGAAATTGTGGATGTCGAATACCGGGAGGCAAAGAACCTTGGCGTGAACCTCGTCGCGCTAGGTGACGGAAAGGTGCTGTCGATGGCTGGGGCGACGGAGTTGAACGCAAAGATGCGCGCGCTGGGGTTTGAGGTCTACGACCCGGATATGTCCATGTTCACGCTCGGCGGCGGCGGGGTGCATTGCCTTTGCCAGGCGCTTTGCCGGGACGAAGCTTAAGGTTTTGCCGAAGCTCGACACCATAAACCTGCGCGTCAAAGACCCAGCCGCCCAACGCGCATTTTATTGCGACGCGCTCGGAATGACGGATCAAGGTGACGGTTGCGTCGGCTATGGTGGCGCGCAGGCGTCGCTGCGGTTTTTGCCCGTGAAAGGTGCTTACGCGCCCACACCTGAAGACCTCTATTGGAAGATCGCCCTGTCAGTCCCGGATCTGGATCTGGCCTACACGCAGTTGACGGCACAGGGCATCGCGATGTCAGAGCCGAGGCAGTTCCGCGATGTTGGTTACCTTGCCCATATAACAGACCCGGAAGGGTTCGCGATTGAACTGTTGGACCACCACTTCAAAGGGGAAGGGCCTAAAGGGACCGCTGACCCGTCGCAGTTGGGTGGAGGCGCGCACCTAAGCCTTTTGACACTACGTGCAGCAGAAATCGAAACCCTGGACCAGGAAATTTTGGCGATAGGGATGCAACCATTGTCGGTGCAGGACGTGTCCCCTTATGGTTTCACGCTCTACTTCTACGCATTCACCGACGAGGCCCCGCCTGATGCGGATTTGACCGCGGTAGAGAACCGCACATGGGTTTACCAACGGCCTTTCACCGTGCTCGAAATTCAACATGCGGCGGCCCTGCAAACTGCCCGGATCACAACAGACGATGAGGCTGGCTACGCAGGAGCCGTGGTAACGGGAAGCGAAGTATCTGTGGCGATCCCAAGTCTCCAGATCACAGGTACAAGCGACGATCTGGCCCGTTGACTGCAAGTCGTGCAGGTGTAGGTTGCCGCCGACAACCCGAAAGGACCCGGAATGACCGCTGCCATCGCAAACTTCATCAACGCCGTTGTGCTGATCGCGGTCTCCGCCTGGGCCTATTTCGGGTCTGATACACCGTCTTTGACCGCGTTGATCCCGGCCGTGTTCGGGGCAGCATTGCTGATTTGCACGCCCGGCGTGCGTGCGGAAAACAAAGTGATTGCCCACGTAGCCGTGCTTTTAGTTCTGGTCGTATTTGTTGCGCTTTTCATGCCGTTAGGCAGCGCGTTTGGACGTGGAGACGGAGCAGCAGTTGTTCGGGCTTTGCTGATGATGGCTACCTGCCTTTTGGCGATGGTTTTTTTCATCAAGAGCTTTCGCGATGCACGTAAGGCGCGCGAAGCTGCCGGCGGCTAAAGTCTACGGCCTGCCTGATAGGCTGCTTCCAATAGCCCGGCCCGCCGCGCATCTGAACCCTCGGAGCCGCATAGAAAATGCGTCTGCAGCTTTCGCAGGCCAAAATATCCAAAGGTGCCGTCGCGCCAGATGCGTTCCATACCGGATGCCGCGCCACACCGTTCCAATTCGGACCGCCGCGCGGCAGCAGGGATAAGGAAAACGCCTGGCCGGTCTTTCAGCGCTGAAAGTGTTGGGTCATCGAGTTGGTCGTAGGCCCAGCCAAACGCGAAGACGCGGTCCATCCAGCCCTTCATCATTGCCGGCATGCCGTACCAGAACAACGGGAACGCCAGGCAAATCGCATCGCTGCGTTCAATCCGTTCCTGCTCAGCCCGCACGTCAGGGACTGATGTACCGCTGCTGTCCTGTTCCCTGTCAGCCACGGACCAGCGCGGGTCGAAGCCCTCAGCGTAGAGATCTGCGATTTCAGTTGTGTGACCAGCATCGCGGGTGCCGTCCGCAAAGCGATTGGCGGCGGCGTGTGTGAAGGATTTGGGTGTTGGATGGTCTATTACGATCAATACGTGCATAGGCCGGACGCTACGCCTGCGGGCGGCGGCGTGCAACGGCAAGCGTCGGTGCCTCCGGCGGGAGTATTTGGGCAATAGAGAGAAGAAGCCTCAAGTATCCCAAGCCACCGGGCAGCTTAGCGGACCACGGAAGGCCCATCCGCCAAACGGGGTGTCGCCTGTCAGGCGCAGGTTCGGGAGGTGTTCGAAGATTGCTGGCATGGCAACGTCCGCGATGAGGCAGCGCGATGCCCAGGCCCCCGCGCAGAAATGGGGGCCTGCACCGAAGGCAATGGAGCCTTGGGTGCTTTGAGTGATGTCGAAGGTGTCGGGGCGTGCAAAGGTCGTCTCATCCCGGTTGCCTGAGCCGAACATCAAAAACACGCGGTCCCCGGTTTCCAACGTCACGCCGCGCAGGCGGTAGTCCTGGGCCATTTCTCGCGGGCTCATCCCGATGGGTGACATCCAGCGCGCGTATTCTTCGAACGCGGTCAGCCATTTAACCTGTCCTGACAGAACAAGGTCCAGCTGGTCCGGGTGGGTCAACAGCGCCCAGACCATACCGGCCACCACATCACGGGGCTCATTCTGACCACCGGAGATGGCCAGTTTGATATTGGCGCGGGTTTGGTCCATCGACAGACCGGCTTCCATTTGAACAGACAGAAGTGAATGGTCAGGCTCCGCCTGCAGAACTGGCACCATTTCATCAATGTGCCGATCAATTGACGCAGTGCAATCGTGACAGCGCGCGGTCACGTCCGGGTCGCCCAAATAGTTGGAACAACCGTCAATCATGCCCTGACTGACCCGGTCCATTTCCTGCCACGACATATTTCGCAAGCCAGTTATCACGATCAGCGCCTCGCCGCAGATGCGTTTGGCGATGTCGCCCACCATATCAGCTTGGTCAAGTGGTCGGACGTCTTCCATTATCTCGGTCGTGAAACGGTGGAACTCTGCTTTCCATACGCGAGAAACGGTGCGCGGCGCGACCGATGGTGCTATTGCTTTACGTTCTGCCAAGTGGGCCGCGCCGTCCTTTCGCATCATGTTCTGGCCCATGAGCTTGGTCATCAACCCTTCGGGTTGTTCGGACGAAAAGAAATCAATCTTCTTTTCCACATCAAAGATATCGTCGCGCCGGGTGATAAGTGTGGCGCCCAGTTGCGGCACGTAGGCCACGGGCATTTCCGCGCGCAGGTGCTTTAGGTCCGGGTAAGGGTCCCGCCAAAAGGCCTGAGGGTCGATATCATAATGTGGGGCTGTGGGCATTTCGGGTCCAGTAGCTGCGGCCCACAGGACACCACGGGTGGCAAGCCGTCGTCAACCGCCGGGCGCTTGCATTTCTGGGCCGATCGGTATGGTTTGGCGGGCATGGAGTACCATCAGAACGGTTTTCGCCCCGGCGATCCGGCGATTTCGCCTGCTGCTGACATATCTGACGCTTGCACGGACAAGGTTGATGTGCTGATCATCGGTTGCGGCCCAGCGGGTTTGACGCTCGCCGCGCAACTGTCTGCGTTTGCTGATATCAACACGCGGATAGTCGACCAAAAGCCCGGCCCGCTCAGCGTGGGTCAGGCCGATGGGATTGCCTGCCGTTCGGTGGAGATGTTTGCGGCGTTTGGGTTTGCCCACCAGGTTGTGCATGAGGCGTATCAGGTCAACGAAGTCGCTTTTTGGCGCCCGAACAATGACGGAAAATTGGCGCGGTCGAACCGGATTGCAGACGTCGAACCCGATTTGTCAGAAATGCCACATGTGATCCTGAACCAGGCCCGGGTGCATGACTTTTACCTGGACCTGATGGCCAACGGTCCGCGTAGGCTGGTCCCAGACTATAACCGGCAGCTTCTGTCTGTGACCCGCGGCGATGGCGATCACCCGGTGACTGCGCGCTTTGCCCGGCTTGATAGCGGCACGGAAGAAGTGGTGCACGCGCGCTACCTTGTCGGCTGCGATGGTGCGCGCAGCACGGTCAGGTCGTCTATGGGGCTGTCGCTAAAAGGCGCGTCGGCCCGCCAGCTTTGGGGCGTTATGGACATCCTCGCGGTGACCGACTTCCCCGATATTCGGCTAAAAGCTGCAATCCAGTCTGCGGAGGCCGGGAGCCTGCTGATCATCCCGCGCGAAGGCGGGTACATGGTGCGATTCTACATTGAACTTGATGCGCTGCGAGACGGAGAGCGGGCAGCCGACCGGGGTGTCACGCAGGAGATGTTGATCGACAAGGCGCGCGCAATATTGGCGCCACATACACTCAACGTGCGAGAGGTTGCCTGGTGGTCAGCTTATGAAATTGGCCAACGCCTGTGTGATCGTTTCGACGACACTGATGAAGACCCCCGTATCTTCATTGCAGGGGACGCTTGCCACACCCATAGCCCTAAAGCCGGGCAGGGGATGAACGTTTCTATGGCCGATGCCTTTAACCTTGGTTGGAAGCTGGCGTCCGTGTTGCGTGACCAATCTGCGCCGTCTCTTTTGTCAACCTATGGGACAGAGCGGCACGCTGTCGCGCGTGAGTTGATCGACTTTGATCGTGACATGGCGCGACTTTTTTCGGAGCGCGGCAAAGATAAGGCGGCGGCTGATCGTTTTCAGGCCTATTTCGCTCGGCATGCGCGGTTCACTGCGGGGGTGGAGACAAGCTATAGCGCGTCGCAAATTGTGGGTCGCGGTGCGGCGCAACACCACGCGACCGGTCTTCAGGTTGGTAAGCGCTTTCACTCCGCGCCGGTGATCCGGTTGGCAGATGCTAAACCGATGCAGCTGGGACATGCGCTAAAAGCAGATGGTCTATGGCGAATTATCGCTTTTGCTGGAAGGGATGACGCGGGCGAGCCGGGCAAGCCGATGCATGCCTTTTGCGCCGCCTATGATCGCAGCGGTCTGTCAGACGCTGTTGCACTGCTGGCGGTTTTCCAAGCAGGCCATCGAACGATGGACCCCATGCGGCTGCATCCGGCGTTGATCCCGCCAAAAGGTGCTTTGGATCTTACCGATTTCCACCGGGTGTTTTGCGTTGATCCTGCTGCGGACATCTATGCGATGCGTGGGATCAATCGGGATCACGGCGTGCTTTTGATCATCCGTCCTGATCAGCACGTGGCGGAAGTTTTGGATCTTTCGGACCTCAATGGCGTTTCTGGTTTCTTTGCCAAGGTGTTTGTTTAAACAGGGCGCTCATCCAAGATAGCTTAGGGTGCGACACAAACGTGGCTTGCAAATTACGTGCGCAAACTATGTAAAATACGATGCGGCAGAGAGAGCTTGTCCGACGCCGATAGGGTGGGTCTGTCGCAGACAAGATTGGGATTTCGTCGACCACAAAGGAGCAAACGATGAAACAGACAAGACGCGAAAACCTTGTGTTTTTGGGCGGTGCAGCGGCAGCCACACTTGCGCCTCCAACCGCCAGCGCGGAAAGCCATTCTGAAGAGCCGGTGACCCACGAGGTCCAGATGCTCAACAAACACCCAGACGACAAAAAGCAGCGTCAGGTGTTCGTCCCTGACATCGTGCGCGCCAAGGTAGGCGACACGATAAAATTCATTTCAGTGGACAAAGGGCATAACAGCGAATCCACTAAAAAGGCGATCCCGGAAGGGGCTGAAGCCTGGCGCGGTAAGATCAGCAAAGACGTGGAATACGTGGTCGAAGTGGAAGGCGCCTATCTCTACAACTGTAAACCTCACCGGACGGCTGGCATGGTCGGACTGCTGTTGGTTGGTGACGTATCCGGCAACTTGGAAGAGGTCAAAGGCGCCCGTTTTCGCGGGAAAGAAAAGACCCGCTACAAAGACATCTTCGCCCGCGCAGATGAAATGTTGGCTGCAGAATCCAGCTAAGCGGTCCTGGCAGGCCGAAATCGCAGGCCTGCCAGGCCCGCAATGATACCGGCGGCGGCCAGCGTGATCCAAAGCGCAATCGACGCCATCCCAGACAATATGACGGCCCCATCGCGTTCAATCGTGACGGGGCCGTTTTGCGTATCAACGAAACCGGTCTGAACCATGCTACCGTCGGAAAACACCGTCAACTTCACCGGACCTTCCAGCGCCGCAAGGTTCAGCTGAAGGGTTTGATCGGTAGCAGCCACATCCCGAATACCACCGAGGTAGACCTGCGTGCGCTCTGGTGGCAATCGCTCAACGTCCGCGGGTACTCCGCAAACAGAGGCTGCCATGGCCGCATCAAATGGGGTGCCAAACGCCAGTCGTTCAAACTGGCCGTGGGCCATCATGGACATCGGTTCAAACGCAGGGCCATCCGCCGACAAGGCAAGTTCGCCAAGCAGTTCTTCCAATATGTAGGATGGATCATCCCGCAACGTTGCAAAGGCAATGCGTTGGTCGGCCCCTATCAGCCCGGCGCGAACAGCCGTACCACCGCGCATCAGATCCTTGGTCGGCATGTTGACAAAAACCTCGACCCAGCCGTCGCGCCATTCCACCAGCACTTGCCTGGTAGCGATGTCCTTGGCCCAAGCCGCTTGGGCAAGGGACGCAAAGGCCATAAATGACAAAAGGATCAACCGCATAAGGTCTATGGTAGCGCAAGTCGGACCCCGGGTAAAACCCGGCGCACCTCAGAATTGCGTGAGATGCCGTGCGGCCTGGGGCTGGACAAACGCCTGATGCAATGCCCTAACAGCGATAAGGGGCGGAGGGTTTTGATGACAGGGCGTCTGACCGGGAAACGGGTTTTTGTAACGGCGGGAGGGCAAGGCATCGGCCGTGCAACTGTCCTTGCGATGTCGGCGGAAGGCGCCCTGGTTCTCGCGACGGATGTGAACGCAGACGCTTTGCAGGACCTGGGCGGCGAGGGGATCGAAACCCGTCCGCTTGATGTGTTGGATGACGCGGATCTGACCGCAGCCATTCAGACGTTCGGTCCCGATGTGCTTTTCAACTGTGCAGGCCACGTTCATGACGGGTCAATTCTGAACTGCTCTGACAGTGACTGGAGCCTCGCATTTAACTTGAACGTGCGCGCGATGTGGAAAGGGATGCAGGCGGCGCTGCCCGGCATGCTCGACCGCGGGGGCGGGGCGATCATTAATATGTCGAGCGCTGTAAGTTCCGTCATTGGCGCGCCAAATCGTTTTGTTTACGGCGCAAGCAAGGCCGCCGTGATTGGAATGACCAAATCCGTGGCAGTGGATTACATCACCCAGGGCGTGCGCTGTAACTGCATTTGCCCGGGCACCGTTGAAAGCCCAAGCTGGCATGGACGGGTCGAAGCGTTGGGCGAAAAGCTCGGCTCATACGAGGCGGCCATGGATCAATTTGTGTCACGTCAGCCTATGGGGCGCGTGGCAACAGCAGAAGAAATAGCGGCGCTGGTGGTTTATCTGGCCAGCGACGAGAGTGCATTCACCACCGGTCAGGCCCATGTGATTGACGGCGGCTGGTCAGGCTAAAGAGGAGAAATCATCATGAAACTGCTACGCTACGGAGAGCCGGGACAAGAAAAGCCGGGATTGTTGGACGCATCCGGGACGATCCGCGATTTGTCCGGCCATGTGCCGGACATCAACGGTGCGGCGCTGAGCGATGCATCGCTTGATGCTCTGCGGGCTGTGGACCCCGAAAGCCTGCCAGTGGTTGCGGGTGAGCCGCGCATCGGTGCGTGCGTCGGCGGCATTGGCAAGTTTATGTGCATCGGTCTGAACTATTCGGACCATGCAGCGGAGACCGGGTCTGCGATCCCCGAACATCCCATTCTGTTCATGAAAGCGACTTCTGCCGTTGTTGGCCCAAATGACATGATCATGATGCCGCGCGGGTCAGAGACGACGGACTGGGAAATCGAACTGGGTGTCGTCATTGGGACGGCCGCAAAATACGTGTCAGAGGCTGACGCGCTCAACCATGTGGCGGGCTATTGCATCGTCAACGATGTCAGCGAACGGACTTTTCAGAACAAGCTAACCGGGCAGTGGACCAAAGGCAAAAGCTGCGACACTTTTGGGCCAACGGGACCCTGGCTGGTCACAAAAGATGAGATTGCCGACCCGCAGAACCTGAACATGGCGCTCGACGTGAACGGGCAAAAGCGCCAGCGCGGAAACACCGGGACAATGATTTTCAACATCGCACAAATCATCTCTCATCTGTCGGGTCTTTTTACGCTGCATCCAGGTGATGTGATTGCGACAGGCACCCCGCCGGGCGTTGGGTTGGGAATGAAACCACCTACGTTCCTGAATGAAGGTGATGTGATGGAGGTTGCGATCGAAGGTCTTGGCCAGCAACGCTGCCAAGTGGGTCGCGACAGCTAGGGGATCGATCCTTCGACAAAAATTTTGCGCCCGGATCTACTCTTGGGGTGCGCGCTACTTTGAAGCGCGACTCCTATTAGAAAACAATAGGTTATCTAATAGGAGAATATCGCATGGGAGCCGTTTACACGCAACTATCACTGTCTGAGCGCCGTAGAATCGAGACTTGGTGGCACGCCAAGG
>JBCCET010000091.1:0-13961 GCA_039030095.1 Pseudomonadota bacterium
CCTTGGCGTGCCACCAAGTCTCGATTCTACGGCGCTCAGACAGTGATAGTTGCGTGTAAACGGCTCCCATGCGATATTCTCCTATTAGATAACCTATTGTTTTCTAATAGGAGTCGCGCTTCAAAGTAGCGCGCACCCCAACTACCTAATCTAGCCGGTAAGTCCTGGATAAGTGATCTATTGCAACCTTTGAACAAAAAAGGCCCGCACAGATGGCGGGCCTTTGAGTTTGATCAGGGAATTGTCTGATCAGAACATCATCTTGTCGCGGAAGACGTGTTGAACGATGTCTTTGCGTTCGATCCGGTATTTGGACATCAGGTCTTCGTCCGACATGCGCTGCATGCGTTCGATCATGTCCATACGGGACTGGGCGTTGGAAAGATCTGCCAGAAAGCGCAGCACGGATTCGAACCCGTTGGACAGGGATGCCAGTGCTTTTTCACCGAAGCTTGCAGAAGGGGAGGAGATGTAGGCCATGAGAGGTCTCCGTTTTGGTTGGTGTGTTTGCTTGGCCCCAACATGTGCCTTACCCTGGCGTAGAACAACTGCCGATCCCGAAAGGCCGCTATGCATCTGCTGCAATGCAGCATAATATCGATATCGACGCCCTGATGGATCAAATGACGGAACGCGCCAGTGCCCGATAGAAACGTTGAAAGAGTTCTCAATGCGCTAAGCGTTGCGGTATTCGTCGTCGACGCAGATCAGCGCATCCAATTCAACAATGCGGCGGCGGTCAGCCTGTTTGGCCCAGGCCCAAGGGGCCGAATGTTGGCATCTTACGTTCCCAACAAACGCTGCATCCGGGCCGTGGAAGAGGTTATTGACGGCCGCTCTTCTGCCAGCGTTTCGGTAACACTACAGCTTGCCGTGCCAACGACATTTCGTATGACCGCGACCCACTTGTCCCCCCTGCCCGATCAGGACGAATTACCAGGCGTGGTTGTCAGCTTCGAAGACGTCAGCCACGTTCTGGAAGCCCGGCAGATGCGATCCGACTTCGTTGCTAATGTAAGCCATGAGCTGCGCTCTCCGCTGACGACCCTCGGAGGGATCATAGAAACGCTGCAGGGCCACGCCCGCTATGACCCGGACGCAACCACCCGGTTTCTGGATCTGATGGAAACTGAATCCCAGCGCATGGCACGGATTATTGACGACCTGTTGAGCCTGTCAAAACTCCAATCGGTGGAACGCTATGCTCCGACCGACCCGGTTGATCTGCCCCCTGTGATAGAAGGTGTCGCCGCGCTCTTGGGGCCTATACTTGAGAGCGAGAAAGTGACGCTACAACTCGAATTCGCACCAGATCTGCGTACGGTTTTCGGCGACGTGCACGAACTTGGCCAGGTTTTTCGCAACCTCATCGAAAACGCGGCAAAGTACAGCCGGAACGGCTCTGTTGTCCGGGTGGAGGGCCGCAATGACAAACGTGATCCGCAGAACCTGCACGTCACAGTCACCGACCAAGGGGATGGCATTGCGCCTGAACACATCTCTCGTCTGACTGAGCGGTTCTATCGTATCGACAAGGGCCGGTCGCGGGACAAGGGTGGCACGGGTTTGGGACTGGCCATCGTAAAACACATCCTCATGCGCCACCGTGGACGTTTGCAGATCGACAGTGAGGTGGGCAAAGGCAGTGCTTTCACCGTGATTCTGCCTATCGCGGTCGCGCAGGAAGACTAAAACCCCCCCATACTGCCGGTTTTGTTTGACTTGCCCGGAATGCCGCGCTCAACTGCAGGTATTGAACTTATCTGAATTTGAGCAGGGGGCATCATGCGCCACACTTGGGGATCGCCAGAACCTTTTAGCGTAACTGACGTTTATCGCGACTGGTTCGATCACGTCTACAAACCGGGCAGTGATGGGGCGATGGCCTATGACATTTGTCTGGTCAAAGTTGCAGATCCGGTGGCTGCAAATCTGGAATGGCTGCGGGACCAAGCGACCGGGCAGGAAGCAGATTTCCTGATCGATGCGCAAGAGGTTGCGCGTATCAGCGCGACGCTTGACGATCTTCCGGCCTGGGCGCCGGATGTCTTTTTGCATCGCCGCAGGGACGTACCAGACTTTGCGGCAAAGTTTCGGGAACGCTTTACTTTGATCCCGGCGGGCGCTGCACGTCCCGATCTGCCGCGCCCATCGCGACCCGCTGCGGCATTGGACCCGATTATCGCAGTAATCGACGACGGGATCGGCTATCTGAACGCCCGATTCTGCCGCGCAAGTGACGGTGGCCTGCAGACCCGGCTGCACCGCATCTGGCTACAGGCTGAAGGAGAGGTTGAGGCAGATCACATGGTCTGCGGCGCCGAAATCGGGGCCACAGAAATAGATGCACTGTTGGCCAAAGGCAGTAAACTGGATGAAGGTGCTGAATACATGGCCAGCAACATCGCGTTGCACGGCCATCGGCGGAGTTCGGTCTGGCACGGATTGGCGGACGGACCGGGGACGGAACTTTCCATCACCCACGGCACCCATGTCATGGATATTGCGGGCGGATCCGATCCACTGGCACCAGACGGGATCGCCAGTTGTCCGCTTCTGGCCGTGCAACTGCCCCCGCAAACTGTGGAAGACACCAGCGGGTCAAAGTTGCAGCCTTACATCGTACGTGCCGTTCGATGGATTATTGACCAGGCACGCACACTGGATGTGGATGGCGTAGCACGGCCGTTGATCATAAACCTTTCTGTGGGTGTCGTGGCCGGGGCAAAAGACGGCACCAGCCTGCTGGAACGCCAGATCGCGGCAGAACTTTTGCGGAGGGAGGCCGCAACCGGCGCGCCCACGCGGATGGTCCTTGCCTTTGGCAACGACAACCTGACCCGGCAAGTTGGTCATATGACGTTGACGCAGGCAGCGGCGCCCTTGACCTTGCGCGTGCAGTCTGAAGATTACACCCCAAGTTTTGTGGAGCTGCGCCCGGACCGCCCAGATGATTTGCAACTCGCCGTGGACGGGCTTTTGTCAGCGCCGCTGCCGCTTGGGCAGTTGTCCGCCGGTGAAATGGTATCCCTGTCGGGTCCAAATGGGTCGGTGGCGCGCGTCTATTCCATTGCGGCTGAACCATTAGACGGTGAAGGCAGTACACAACCATGGTATCTGTTAGCCTTGGCACCCACCGCAACATTCGAAGCGGGCAAGCCACTTGCCCCGTCGGGTGCATGGACACTTCGGCTTGCCACCGCAGGCGCGGATCAGGACTGCCGGATTGAGGTACAGCGCGACGACCGCGCACTTGGCTTCGGCCCGTTGGCGCGGCAATCGTATCTGGATGACCAAGAGCTTTGGCAGTGGAAAGAACCGATCAGATCGCCTTATGCCCCCCCGGCGGACGGCCCGGTAACACGACGCGGAACCCACTCCAGTTATATTTCTGCCGAGGTTCCGGATCAGGTCTGGACCGTGGGCGCGGCCCTGTCGGACACCGGTTTTGCGGCCCCTTACAGCGCCACCGGCGCGCCTTGGGCGGCACCGACACCGGGCACCTCTGCCGTCGGTGACAGCAGTTGGATTTTGCGCGGTGTGATGGCAAGCGGCACTTTGTCCGGGACCACAGCGGTGATTTCCGGCACATCGGTTGCAGCGCCACAGATTACGCGGGAACTGGCGGCCTTTTATCAGACCGGCCCCAATGCGGGTCCTTGGCGCAAACCGGGTAAAACACGCGCAAAAGAGACCAAGTGGTTCAAGTCCTTACAATGGAGCTTTGAGCCCGGTTTTGACCTGGATCGGCTTGGACCGATCAGCGTATCGCGCGAGGCGGGCTTGCGGCCCCGGTTAGACAACGGATTTGCTTAAACGAAAACGCTACTCCGGTTTTCGAGCCGGAGTAGCGCTTCTGTCAGACGGCCCCGGATCACGTCCGGGGCGCAAGGTCGCTTGGCTTTAGGCCCACTCTTCCGCCGCGTGGTCCCACAGCTTTTTCAACAGCTTGGAACGTCCGGCACCGGGGATCGGCACAGCCGTGCGGGTGATCGCCTCATTGTCGCCGCCGCCAGGCATCGTCTGGCCCAGCAGTGTCAGGTTAAAATCGCCATCAAACGACCCACCGTTGAAGTTGGTGCACTGGGTCTGCGCCGCGCCGGAGCTGTAGTTGATCAAGAACTCTGCCAGCGCGATACCAAGGGCCGCGCCCGCTACACTGTCCGTGGGGAAATGCACCCCAGCAACCTGACGGTTCAGCGATATGCGCGCCGCCAGCCGGTATGTCGGCAGTTGATCCTGCACACCTTGGACTGGGTCCGCGTAACTCCCATCCGTCAACCGGGCCAGCAAGGTTGCTGCAGCAAAGCTCTCAGTAGCATGCCCCGACGGCCAGGTCGGATGGCCCGGCGTCTGGATCATTGGCTGAACCTCTTGAGCAAACGATATCGGACGCGGACAATCCATCAGCTGTTTCAACCGGTACTGGCACAAACGACAGGTGGAAAAGAGCAGCGACAGCAGCTCCAACGTCCATTTGCAACGATCCGCTGACAGATGGCTTAGCGCGCCAAAAAACGGGGTCAGATCGCCGACCTGGCTTTCAATCTCTGCTTGTCGGTCGAAGCGCAGATCGGCACTGGCACGGAGATAATACAGCTGTTCTTCGAACTTTTTCAGCGTTGGCCGGGTCAACTCCAAGATTGGGGCGTCCGCGCCGTCGCCAACAAAACGCACGCCCGCTGTGTTGTGGGCGACATTGTCGTCAACTCGCAAATGGCCCATCACCTCCGCCAGAGCGGCGCCAGCGCGCGGTCCCGCGCCCATCTTTTTGAAAGCGCTCCATTGACGATCAGCTGTGGATCCGTCCCCGGTCGTGTAGCCAGGCGTGCGTGTTTTTTCCCCGTTCCAGAACCGCTGGGTACCATCGCGCGTGGTGATAAGCGCGGTCCCCACATATCCCGAACCCTGGTAACCCTGCGGGCCTTGTGGCCCCTGTGGCCCTTGCGGTCCTTGTGGTGTTTGCGGTCCCTGCGGGCCTTGTGGACCCTGCGGCCCTTGCGGACCTTGTGGTCCCTGGGGGCCTTGCGGGCCCTGCGGCGTCAATACAGCCATTCAAAAATCCCCTCATAGAATACCCACAGTTGAGCGGCAGCAAGCCACCTAAGTCAAACCGCGTAAAAGCTTATTGGAAATTTTTCACGATTTTTTCACAAAAGTTGTGACGCGCTGGTCTTGCTGCTAACAAAAGGGGGAAGACCAGCCCAGCCGCAGGGCATCCGGGAGATAAGAACCAACCATGACCGCGCCGCAAGGACCGCTTTCGGTTCAAACGATCGGGCCTTTTTCCGTGACCGGACCTTCGGGGGAAGACCTGACCCCGAAAGGTGCAAAAGCACGTGGCCTGTTGGCCATTCTGGCGCTGTCCGAAGAACGCAATCGCCCGCGAAGGTTTCTGGAAGAAAAGTTATGGTCAGGGCGCGGACCGGAACAGGCGAGCCAAAGCCTGCGCCAGTCGCTGACGGAAATCCGCCGCGCCTTGGGCGACTATCGCGACCTGTTTTTGGTGGATCGCATGACGGTGGGGTTTGCGCCCGACAGCCTGAACGTGGATGCCGACAGCACCCACATTGATGCCGAAGGGCATGAGATACTGGAAGGTCTGAAGATCCGGGACCCGGCATTTGTGTCCTGGATTGAAGACGTGCGCGACAACTTTGAACGGCGCAAGATGGCGCAGGCGGCCAAGGCCAAAGGTCTTGTGCTGCGCTTGGTCCCCTCTGCTGATGAAGGTGGGCCTGCAGCACTGTTGAGCGAAGTTCTGTCCCATCAGATTGGCCAGAACGTGACGGAGCAGATGCGCGCCTGGCGCCAGATGCCCGTGCGCATGGCAGAGACGTTGGAAGACGAAGCCGACATCGAAATTGACACCCGCGTGGTTGAGGATGGCGGCGAAAGCCTTGCGTTTATTCGCATGATCCACACCGCGTCTGGCCGGGTTCTGCACGCAGCCAAGGCAAAGGTGAACGACAAAGCTTTGACCGTCGCGGGCGACGATTTGATGGCGGATGTCACCGTGGAAGCTGCGGAACGCGCGCTGGACGCCATGGCGACCGCCTTCCCGTCAGAACGGCCGGAGATCGCGTCAGCCTCGCTCGCGCGTCGCGCTGTGCGCGAAATGGAGACGTTTGAGGCCCCCAGGTTGGAGGTCGCAGACCGGCTTCTGGAAAGTGCTTTCGACATAGACCAGAACGGGCTGTTCCTGGCCTGGCAAAGCCTTCTGCGCACGATCCAGGTGACCGAAATGGTCATTCCACAGGACGCAACTCAAATTGAAGAGATCATGGCGCTGAACGCGCGCGCACTAGAACTGGATGGCGACAACCCCTTAGTGCAGGCGCTTGTGAGCCAGGTTCAGGTGCTGCGCTTTGCGGACATTGACGCGGCCCATGTGGTGGCGCAACGCCCGCTCGATTCCTCGGTGGCCGGGGCTTTTGGAATGGTATCTCTGGCCAGCGCGAACATGATGGCAGGTGATATGGAGGCGGCCTACAAACTGACGAAACGGGCAACGGAGGTCGCAGCCAGGTCCAGCTTTCACCACTGGTGGGACACCTTCCACTGCATCAGTTGCATTGCATCTGACCGTTTTGATGAAGCGATCATCAGCGGCGAACGTGCCTCTGCCCGCGCGCCACACTTCCGCCCGCCTTTGCGCCATCTACTGGCCCTCTACGCGCACACCGGCAATATGGAAAAGATGGAGGACATGATGTCTCGCCTACAATTCCTGGAACCGGATTTCTCGCTCGAACGTTTTACCCAAGATGAACGCTATCCGGTTCGCACGTTGCGCAAGGCCGGGCTTTTGAACTTCCCCAAAAGTGGCTTGAAAGGCGATTGACATGGGTCTGGACGACGCATCAGAAGAAGTCGACACCGCAATCACGCGTGGTAGCTTCAAAGGCCACGCCTTTGAAGCTACTTTCAGCGGCATCACCAGCTTTTTGCGCCGCCCTTACACCAAAGACCTATCTGAGGTGGATCTGGCAATCACGGGTATCCCATTTGATAGCGCCGTTACCAACCGCCCTGGCACAAGGTTCGGCCCGCGTGCCATCCGCGAAGCCAGCACGCTGCAACCCTACGACGCACCATATGGTTGGGACGTGGACCCGTTGGTCGACATTGCAATGGCGGACTACGGTGATCTGGCCTGGGATTATGCCAATGTGGCGGACTTCCCCCGCGCTTTGCAGGCCCATATCACAGGCATTCTGGACCAAGGCGCGGCTTGCTTGTCGATGGGCGGTGACCACTACGTCACTTACCCGATCCTGAAAGCACATGCGGCCAAATACGGCCCATTGGCGCTGATCCAGTTTGATGCTCATTGCGACACCTGGCCCGATGATGTGCCGGGTCGGATCGACCACGGCACGATGTTCTACAAAGCCGTCAAAGACGGCATCGTAGACGTGGAACGGTCGGTGCAAGTGGGCATCCGCACATCAAACGAAGATCCACTTGGCGTTACCTGGATCGACGCACCGGAATGCCACCGGATCGGGCCAGAGGCCGTGGTTGCCCGTATCCGCGAAATCGTCGGCGACCACCCGGCTTATGTAACGTTTGACATCGACGCCCTGGACCCGGCTTTTGCCCCCGGCACGGGGACCCCTGTTTGGGGTGGCCTGTCAAGCTGGCAAGCCGCCGCCATGCTGCGAGGGCTGGCCGGTATCAACGTCGTTGGCATGGACGTGGTGGAGGTTTCCCCCGCGTATGACGCCAGCGGCGCCACGGCAATTGCCGGCGCCCATGTAGCCATGGAATTGGCCTGCCTCTGGACGGCCCGGCACGGCAAAGGATGATCCGCGCGGGCGGGTGTCTTTGTGGCGCAATCCGCCTGAAAACCACAGGCGCGCCAAAGCGGGTGGGCATCTGCCACTGTCTCGACTGCCGCAAACACCACGGCGCGCCATTTTATGCCTCCGCTGTTTTTGACACGCGTTGTGTGCAGATCGACGGGCGGACCCAGGCCTATCAGGGGCGGCACTTCTGCCCGACGTGCGGGTCTTCGGTCTTTGCCTTCACCGACAACGAAATTGAGGTCCACCTCGGCACTTTTGACGAACCTAACCGTTTCGCACCGGATTATGAGCTTTGGACTGACCGCCGCGAAAGCTGGCTGCCACCATTTCACGGTAAAACAATACATCGCCGCGACCGGCCCTGAGGACTGTTCTGGAACTCGCTGGCGATTTCGCGTCAAAGACCGTCTGGCAAGCGTTCGCTGAACGTCCAGATTTTGTCGATCCGCCCGGTGTCACAATATCCCCAGAGCATCTCAATACCCGGGTATTTGTTTGAATTCGCAAGCTGCAACCGCCCCCAATAATAGCTACCCATCTGTTGCGTATCGCAGCGCTGGTCGGCCATATCTTCCGCCCAGATGCCTTCAAAAACGTGACCCGTGAACTCCAGCCAAAAGCGGCCATTGTCTTCTTCGTAAGTGCCTTCGTAACCGGGCCCTTGTTCGTAGACCCAAACCTCACCCCAGTTTGTCTCCCAGGCTCCGCCAAAGGTTTCTATCGTATCCCAGTCCTGGGCGAAGGCTGGTGTACCTATCAAGACGGCGGCAAATGCAGGGATCAGTCGTTTCATGTGGGTCTCTTCTTTGAAAGAAATTCATTCCCGGCCGATTAGGCAAAAGCTGCGCTATCAAGTCAACTCGGAATGAGGGCTGCTTGACGGGGCCGCAGCGATCCAGCACCGTAAATGCACGCTAAACAACCGAGGCCTTGGCGCGCTTTGCTCGCCAAAGTTGAACGCAGCACATCGGGGGACTTATGCCAAATCAACCACTGGGCGGAAACGCCATGCCGCGCTTTGCCGGGCCGGGTACTTTCATGCGTCTTCCAGCGGCGGAAACGGCAGCTGGGCTGGATGTGGCCTTTCTGGGTATCCCGATGGACATTGGCACGTCCTGGCGATCTGGCACCCGGTTCGGGCCGAAACAGATTCGCGCGGAATCAAACATTCTGCGGCCTTACAATATGTGGACAAAGGCCGCGCCGTTCGACAGCCTGAACTGCGCCGACTTGGGCGACGTGCCGATCAACACCTTTGACCTAAAAGATACCGTCCGGCGGATCACGGATTTCTATGACGAATTGCTGACCCATCCGGTTACCCCCATGACGTTAGGCGGCGATCATACGCTGACATATCCGGTTCTGCGCTCAGTCGCCAAAAAGCACGGGCCAGTTGCGTTGATCCACGTGGACGCACACGCCGATATCAACGAGCATATGTTCGGCGAGGCTATCGCCCACGGCACGCCCTTCCGTCGCGCGCACGAAGACGGGTTGTTGCAAGACGACAAGGTTTTTCAGGTTGGCCTACGTGGCACCGGGTATACAGCAGCAGACTTTGATGAGGCCCGCGACTGGGGCTTTACCGTGATCCAAGCGGAGGAGCTTTGGCACAAATCCCTAACCCCGCTGGCCGACCGCATTCGCGCGCACATTGGCGACACGCCGGTTTATGTGACCTTCGACATCGACAGCCTGGACCCCGCTTACGCACCCGGGACTGGCACACCAGAGATCTGCGGCCTGACCCCGCCTCAGGCAGTGGAACTTATCCGCGGTTTGAAGGGCCTCAACATTGTCGGCACCGACTTGGTCGAGGTCTCACCCCCATACGATCCAAGCGGTAACACTGCGCTGGTGGGCGCAAACATCATGTACGAAATGCTCTGCGTGCTTCCGGGCGTGAAAGAAGGTGGGTGAGCGGCTCTAAAACTCCACCCCGATCTGCGCCTTGATGCCCTGCCGGAACGGGTGTTTCACCAGCTCCATCTCAGTCACCATGTCGGCGATTTCGATCAGTTCATCCTTGGCGTTCCGACCAGTGATCACCACATGGGTCATCTCCGGTTTTTCGGTCGTCAGGAACTTCACCACGTCCGCCACGTCCACGTAGTCATAGCGCAGGGCGATGTTGAGCTCATCGAGAAGCACCATGTGATTGCTCTCATCCCGGATCAGCTCTTTGGCCTTTTCCCAGGCGGCTTGCGCCATTTCGGTGTCACGGGTTTTATCCTGGGTTTCCCAGGTGAAGCCTTCCCCCATTGTGTGGAACGCACAGGTGTCGCTGAATTTGTCCAGGATCATATCCCGTTCGCCGGTGCTCATCCCACCTTTGATGAACTGCACCACAGCGCATTTCATGCCGTGGGCGATGTGGCGAAAGATCATGCCAAAGGCGGCCGTGGATTTGCCTTTGCCTTTGCCTGTGTGAATGATGATCAGACCTTTTTCTTCGGTCTTGGTGGCCATGATCTTGTCGCGGGCGGCCTTCTTTTTGGCCATCTTCATCGCGTGGCGTTCTGGGTCGTCTTTTTTAGCTTCGGTCATGGCGATCTCCTTTGCCCCAGAGGTAGACCAAACCAGTCGCCTGGGAAAGGCGAAGCTTCAGGCTGTTTTGGACCAGCGCTCCAAGCGCGGCAAGTTACGTGTAAAGACCCACGCCATGACCTTGGGCATTCCCTTTTTACGTAGTTGCTCAATACAGAATGACTGCATCTCCTGAACTGTGAAATCGGGCTGCGTGAAAACCCCATCCTGATAACAAAAGCTGCAGAAGGTGTCCGACAGCGAACCGTCGGGCTCCGTCCCACCGCCACCCGGATCTTTGTTCAACGGCATGCCGCAGCTTTGACACATCTTTCCCATGGAACCCTTGCCTTTCCGAATCTGGTCGTGGCAAACATCGATCAAACCATGGAGTTGAGTCAATGGTTTTGAAAAGGGAGCAATGATGCGCATCGGAGAACTTGCACGACGCAGCGGGCTGACGCGGGATACAATCCGGTTCTATGAACGTGAGGGACTGGTCACCTCGCAGCCTTCTGTTTCGGACACGAACAGTTACCGCGACTACCCTGAAGACCTGGTGGACCGGCTTGAAATGATAGGTGAAGCACAAGAAGCCGGGCTGCCGCTGGCAGATCTGAAAGTCCTGTTAGACACAATGGAAGGACGCGCGCATGACGGACTGGATATTGATGCCTTTCTAGACCTGCGTATCGCGCAAGTGACGCAAACCATCAGCCGCGCTCGACGTTGTCTGCAGATGCTAAGGGCCACGCGCGACGCTTTGCTTGCTGCCTCAACGGCGCAACCGAACACAACGCAACGTCAAAACCAACATGAATTGCCGTAATACGGGCCGGGTGGGACGATTTTGCCCTATCGCAAGGTCAGGCTTTTTCGTAAACCGCCCCGAGACTCACTGGGACCACCCGTCGGCAGGTCCAAAACCCGTACTCAAGGAGAGACGCAAATGAAGGTGCTTGTGCCTGTCAAACGCGTGATCGACTATAACGTGAAAGTCCGCGTAAAGGCGGACGGATCGGGCGTCGATCTGGCTAACGTAAAGATGTCGATGAACCCCTTCGACGAAATCGCAGTTGAAGAGGCGATCCGCCTGAAAGAGGCTGGCAAGGCTGAAGAAGTGATCGCCGTGTCCATCGGCGTCAAGCAGGCTCAGGAAACCCTGCGGACCGCGCTTGCCATGGGTGCAGACCGGGCGATCCTGGTTGTTGCCGCCGATGACGTGCACACGGACATTGAACCGCTTTCGGTTGCCAAAATCCTGAAGGGCATCGTTGACGAAGAACAGCCCGGCCTGGTGATCTGTGGCAAACAGTCCATCGACAACGACCTGAACGCCACGGGCCAAATGCTGGCCGCATTGTGCGGCTGGTCCCAGGCAACATTTGCAAACGACGTGGACATTGATGGCGACAGCGCCACCGTGACCCGCGAAGTGGACGGCGGTTTGCAGACGATCAAGGTATCCATGCCTGCGGTCATCACTACCGACCTGCGCCTGAACGAGCCACGCTATGCGTCGCTGCCAAACATCATGAAGGCGAAGAAAAAGCCTCTCGATGAAAAAGCACCATCGGACTACGGCGTAGACGTATCGCCACGCCTGGCAATCGTGAAAACCGAAGAGCCCGCCGCCCGCGCTGCTGGCGTGAAAGTGGGTTCGGTTGATGAACTGATTGCGAAACTCAAAGACGAAGCGGGGGTTATCTGATGGCTGTTCTTCTTCTTGCAGAGGTTAACGACGGCACGCTGGCCATGGATGCCACGGCCAAAGCAGTTAACGCAGCAAAAGCTCTTGGCGACCTGACAGTATTGTGCGCTGGCGGCACTGCCGCGGATGCTGCTGCTGAGGCTGCCACCATCGACGGTGTGTCAAAGGTTCTATGTGCCGAAGATGCTTCACTGGGCCACCGCCTGGCAGAATCCACTGCTGACCTGATCGTGAGCCTGGCTGGCGACTATGAGCATATCGTAGCTCCAGCCACCACGGACGCCAAAAACGTTCTTCCCCGTGTTGCGGCACTGCTGGACGTAATGGTGATCTCCGACATCACAGCTGTGGTTGACGGTGACACGTTTGAGCGCCCGATCTACGCAGGTAACGCGATCCAAACGGTAAAGTCGGGCGACACAAAGAAAGTCGTGTCCATCCGTACCGCTGGCTTTGATGCCGCAGGTGTTGGCGGGTCCGCTTCTGTTGAAAACATTGGTGGCGCATCCGCGTCCGGCCTGTCCGAATGGGTCGAAGACAAAGTTGCAGCAAGCGACCGTCCAGAACTGACGTCTGCCAAGATCGTTGTGTCCGGTGGTCGTGGTGTTGGATCCGAAGAATCCTTCAACATCATCGAAGCGCTGGCAGACAAGCTGAACGCCGCTGTGGGCGCATCCCGTGCGGCCGTCGATTCAGGTTACGCACCTAACGATTGGCAGGTTGGGCAAACCGGCAAGGTGGTTGCACCTGACCTCTACATCGCGTGCGGTATTTCAGGCGCCATTCAGCACCTGGCTGGTATGAAAGACTCAAAGGTCATCGTTGCGATCAACAAAGACGAAGAAGCACCCATCTTCCAAGTGGCTGACTACGGCCTTGTGGCAGACCTCTTCGACGCTGTGCCGGAACTAACCGGCAAGCTCTAACAAAAACCCAAATATTTGGGACAGTGAAAACCCGGGCGTCTGCGTCCGGGTTTTTTTATTGGCCGGGTTCCAGCCAAGCCCTCATGTAAGTGGTCATGCGATCCTCGGTTGGCACCCCGCAGTGCAGCGCGCAGAAGTTTAGCGCCATGGCGTTGATCGCGAAGGACTGCACCCCCTCTGCCACCAAATACGGGTCCAAATCGGGGCGCCATCGCCCAGTCTTGAACCATTCGGCAATCAGCAAAATGAAACGACCGAAGGTATCGGCGATCGGACCGACCTTGTCCAACAGGGTCGCGCTTGAATGGCGCAAGATCAGATCAAACACGTAGCGTTCAGACGTCATGACCTGCATTACCGGGTCAAGCAGTTTGATCAGATCGTTCACATTTGTGGGTTTGTCCGCCACCTCAAGCCTGTCGAGCGCTGCATTGATTTCTGCCGCTATCAATTGTTCCAATAGCGCTTCTTTGTCATTGAAGTGCGCAAAGAATGTGCCTTTTGCGACTCCTGCGCGCAGAACCACTTCTTCCACTCGCAAAGATTGGTATCCGCCGCCTGCAACCAAGTCCGAAGCAGCGGTCAACAACTTCGCCCGGGTCTCTAGCGTGCGCTTCTGAACAGCTCGTTTCATGAGGTCATTTTGCAGAATTTGTGACCGTGGTCAAATTTTATATTGACCGCGGTCATTTTTAAGATCAATAAAGTGACCATGGTCAATATAAGGAGAATCGAAATGCCGAAACGAATATTTGTCCTGAACGGACACCCCGCCGAAACATCCCTGTCCCGCAGCTTCACAGAGGCTTACGCCGCCGCTGCACAAGAGGCCGGGCATGACGTTCGCGTCACCAATATTCATGATCTAGAGTTCGACCCGGACTACGGCTTTGGCGGCTACAAAAACCAAAAACCGCTTGAGCCGGAACTGGACGAGGTCATGAAAAATTTCGAATGGAGCGAACATGTGGTGCTGTCCACACC
>JBCCET010000092.1:0-13927 GCA_039030095.1 Pseudomonadota bacterium
CCCAGGAGGCAGAAGACTCTGCCACATGGCCAGGAGCTGTGCGCATGACAAGTAGGGCGCGGAGCAGCGGTGTGGCAGATGGAGTGGACAAAGTCAAACAGGGCCTGCGGAGAGCGGCAAGCAGGTGCCAGAGGGGTCACACACAGCAGAGTAGAGCAGGGGTCTCTATACCTCGCTATCAAGAAGCATAAGCGGGTCAAAGTCATCGTCATCGCTGTCGATCCAGTCTTCCAGATCGGTGGAATTATCGGTGTAGGCCGATGGCTCCCAAATCTGGAATGTGTCGCCAGAGGCCACAAAGATCGCCTCCGCAGAGATGCCTATTTTGTCCCGCAGCTTTTTAGCCAATACCAGGCGGCCGGTTTCATCGACCTGCAATTGAACGGATTGGCCAGAGAACAGATGTTCGAGCGCGCGGCGGCGTTTGGACCCGCGCGGCAATGCCGCGATCTGGTCGTCCACATCCGCGATGGAGGCCATGGTGTAGCCTTCGATGAAATCCCGAGACTTGCCGCCGTAGACCAGCACAAGTGACGGATTTTCGCCCTTTTCCCAATCGGGGTCGCCCTCTTCCAGCACACGGCGAAAGGCGGCCGGGATCGATACCCTGCCTTTGGAGTCCACTTTGTGGGAGCTCTCACCTCTGAACCGTTGTGCCACGTTGGGCACCTCCTAGTTAAGGAGGTCATTGACCTCCGGATCCTCGTCTTTTCTGGGGTTGGACCCCCCAGAATGGAAACGGCGGATCAAGCTGCTGCCACTGCTTGATACGCCGCCCTCGTCCCTTAACGGGCCGCCCGACTGTGGTGCCACCTTGGGGGGGTGTCTGCTCGCATCCCACGTCGGATCTCAATTTTGATGTGGTGGGCGCCTGTATGAAACCTGCTTTAGATTTCCGGGGTCTATCGCCCCTTTTTGTTTTCCCAACCTCATCGGTGAATTAGGAATACATGGGAATCCATGGGAAACAAAGGTTTTCTTTGGATTTCACTGGGTTGATTTACCCTGAAGGCGTTCCGGCTGCCAAGCGCGATCTGCAATAATTCAGAAATTCGCCCACAAATTGTGCTATTTTGGCGCAATTGCACTATATATTGATTTTCTGGCAGCGCGGAAACAAGATATTGGCGACGCGCTGCGATATATGAACATTTGTTCAATTAGTCAGAGTCCTTGAGAACGTAGGCGGAACATTACCCGAATATCCCAAAATTCCCATCGAATCGCTGTATTTCCCATAACTCTGGCCAGGATTTCCCATGCCGTGGCATGCTTCCCACAAAATCCCACACGCGGGGTATGACTTTCCCCTCCCCCGCTTTGCCGCCATAGTCCAGCGCAATTGCCAGGGGGACCGGATGTGATTGTGATAAAGGCCGAAGGCCCAGCCGTTGTGGCCGAAATTCCTGTGACGGTCGGGCAGGAACTGGCACCCGGCGCCATTGTCCTGACGACCGAACTGATGAAGATGCGCCACGATCTGCGTGCGCCCGAGGGTGCGGTGGTCGAGGTGATCCACGCCCATGTCGGACAAGAGCTGCATGGGGGCGAGGCGCTGATCTCCCTGCGTCCGGCCGCCGTTGAGGCCGCGAGTGATGCGGCACCCGAGGACCGCCCGGACCAGTCAGAGTTTGCGGCCCGCCGCGCCTTGCTGGCAGACGACGCGCGGCCAAAAGCTGTGGCCAAGCGGCACGCGGCGGGGTTTCGCACGGCGCGTGAGAATCTGGACGACCTGTTTGATCCGGGCAGCTTCACTGAATACGGCGCTTTGGCGGTCGCGGCGCAGCGCAGCCGTCGCCCAGCGGCGGATCTGGAGGCGCGCACCCAGGGCGACGGCATCATTTGCGGTGTGGGCACAGTCGCCGGACGGCCCGTCGCGGCAATGGCTGTGGACTATATGGTGCTGGCGGGGACCCAGGGATTTTTCCACCACCGAAAGATGGATCGGTTGATTGAGGTCGCTGGCCGGGACGCCCTGCCGATTGTTCTTTTTGCCGAAGGCGGTGGCGGACGGCCCAATGACTATGACGTGGCAGAAATGATGATCGCGGGGCTGAACATCACCAGCTTTCGCCATTTCGCCGCGCATAAGGGGCCAAAAATTGGCATCGCTGCGGGGTTTTGTTTTGCGGGCAATGCCGCGCTTTTTGGCGTGTGCGACGTGCGGATCGGGACGGACAACAGTTGGGTTGGCATGGGCGGCCCAGCCATGATCGAAGGCGGCGGGCTTGGCACGGTTGCGGCCACCGACATCGGCCCGGCGGACGTCCAATCGGCCAACGGCGTGCTGGACATTCGCGCGGCAGATGAGGCAGCCGCCGTTGCGGCAGCGAAGCAGCTGTTGGGGTTGAGCGCCGCGGCAGACGCGGGCGAAACCGTTGGAGAAGACCTGCGCGGTGTGGTGCCGGTGGACCGCACGCGGGCCTATGATATGCGGTCAGCGATTGACGCCCTGACTGTCAGCTTTGTGGAATTGCGTGCGGGGTTCGGCGCGGGCATGATCACCGGCTTTGCCCGCATCAAAGGCCGCGCTGTGGGGATACTGGCCAACAACCCGCTGCACCTGGGCGGGGCAATTGATGCGCCAGCGGGCGACAAAGGCGCGCGGTTCCTTCAGCTTTGCGATGCCTGGGGCGTGCCGGTGGTCACATTGTGTGACACGCCCGGCTTCATGGTAGGCCCGGCGGTGGAGGAAACCGGCCAGGTGGCCCATATCTCTCGCCTGTTTCTGGCGGGCGCGCATTTTAGCCAGCCCATGGTGACGGTGATCCTGCGCAAAGCCTACGGCCTCGGCGCCATGGCAATGGCGGGCGGCGGCTTTGACCGCCCGCAGTTTTGCTGTGCCTGGCCTACCGGGGAGATCGGCGCGATGGGTCTGGAAGGCGCAGTCAAACTGGGCCACCGGGACCACCTGGCAGCCATCGAAAATGAGGCGGAAAGGAACGCAGAATATGAGCGCCTGGTGGCAGAGCTTTACGCCCGTGGCAAAGCCCTGAATGCGGCGAGCTTTCTGGAATTTGATGCCGTCATCGACCCGGCAGATACCGCGGCAGAAATCGACCGCGTCTTGGCAGCCGCAGGACCGAACACCCCAAGCGGCAGATACCCCGACGCCTGGTAGACGGGCATTGTTAAGGTAATCTGATCGGAAGGGACTTTGATCCCAACGCGTCGGACGTTTCGGGATGATCGGTGTCTTTTGAAAACGGCACGCTGTGTTTTGGTATTCAGCGAGCAAGGATGGCGAAGACCATCAAGGGCTAGTTCTTGATGAACTTGGCACCTTCCAACCGTTCGCCACGGTCACGTTTCAAGCGATCTTCGGTAGCGCTCATGAAACCTTCGGTCGTGGTTCGTTTTTCGCTGTTAGCGTTTCCGCGAACCGACGGCTTGGAAGAGATAATGGCCCCAAGCTTTTCGAAAACCTTCGTTTTGGCGGTGCTGGCCAACATGCGCGATTTGTTAAAGGTTTCACCACCGGGTTGCGCGGCAAATCCCGCTGGCATGCCTTTCAAACCAACAATTGCCGCAGCAATGTTGATAGCAACAACCATCCCTATGATGAAAATCCGCATCTAACTCACTCACTCATCCAAACCGGCGCAAATACACTTTCGCGCGAAGGAGTTGTCGCCTCAAATTACGGCAAATTAATGGAGTAAGAGGGATGAATTTTAGACCATTTTACATTGATTGATACAGAAACAGTACGGGTTGTTTGATTTTTTAACATAAAAACAACTGGTTAATCAGAAAATCGGAAAAGAGCAGTTGTTTACCCGGCCATTGCACGCGGTGGACAGGGACGGGGTGTGAAGGTGTCGCGAAGGGCCTGTAAGCCGGATTCTGTCCAGAGGCAGATGCCCCTTGGGTGACCATTCATCTGGGCGCGCCGTTGCCGACGTGCTCTTGCAACCTACCCGGACCTGCTGGGGGCAGCGCACCCCCGGGCGTTGCCGCCCACGCGATCCCTATTCGGTTTTGCTCCCGGCGGGGCTTGCCGTGCCGCGTCTGTTACCAGCCGCGCGGTGGGCTCTTACTCCACCGTTTCACCCTTACCCAGCCGGTCGGCTGGGCGGTCTATTCTCTGTGGCGCTATCCCTCAGGGCCTGAACCCCGGGCGGGCGTTACCCGCCGCCGTTGCACTGTGGAGTCCGGACTTTCCTCACGCACGAGGCGTGCGGCCACCCGGCCCTCCGCGACCTGCGCGGCTTAGGCGTTGGCAGAACCCACGTCAACCTTGGCGCAAGGGTAGCGCGCGGCTAGGTTTTCTATGATGCCCACGTCGCGCGGGGTGATGGGCCCGGATTGCTGCGGCTGAAACCGCAGGCGAAAGGCAGAAAGCGTGGCGTGCCAACCCGGATCGTCATGGCAATCTGTGCCTTGATCATGGGGTGCCGGGTAGCCAAAGACCGGGGCTGCCGTGACAAACCGATCCCACAGCTCCGTCTCTGCCCCCTCAACGGCGACCGTCTGAGATGGCCAAACGGAAAGGCCGCGTTGGGCCAATCGCTGCCAATTGAAATGAGGGCCGGGGTCCTGTTTGCGCCCCGGTGCCATGTCAGAATGGCCGATGACGCGGGCCGCTGGGATGTTCCAACGGCCCAATATCGCGCTGAGCAGCGTTTCGACCGCAGACATCTGAGAGTCCGGAAATGCGGGCGTCGGGCCGCCGGGGCCAGGGTTCACAATCTCGATCCCAATGGAATGAGAGTTCACGTCGGTCACATTACCCCAGCTGCCGGCACCTGCGTGCCAGGCGCGATGTTCCTCAGCCACCAGAGCCAGGGTAGAGCCATCTTCGGTTACGACATAGTGCGAAGACACTTCTGCCGCTGGATCGCACAGCCGATCAACGGCTGCCTCGGCGCTGTCCATGCCGGTGTAGTGCAGCACGACCATATCCGGGGGCAGCCCGTGGCGGCGCAGACCCCAATTTGGGGAAAGGCTCACCCGGTCTGGCTGGCGCGCAAAAGCCGCCGGAAAGGTTCCGGGTCCCAGTCACACGCGTAGCCGTCGCCGTCCCGGTCGAGCCGTTTCGGATCTTTTTCCGGGCCGCCTGCTTTCAAAAACTCCCGCTGAGCCGCATCGGGGTTGTCGCGATAGCGGCGGCAATTGGAGATACCGATCACGCTACGCTTGTACTTTTTTGTCCCAACCGGATGGGTTTGGGCGATCGCATAAGCGGCGATGTTGTTGGGATCCGCTGGTGGCGGGTTCGGGCGTTCGGGTATCGTGTTCGCTGCGGTCTGCGGAGTAGGTTTTGAAGTGTCCACAGCGCCGGCTGTTTGCGTCGCAACGGGCTGGCTTGCCGCTGCCGTTTCGGTCGCGGCAGGCTGTTGTGGCCCTGTTGGTATGCCCGCTTCTGCGTCGGCAAGGCGCGTTTCTTCGCGCTGCAATGCAGACGGATCCGCTGACACGTTGGTATAAAACTGCGATCCATCGTCGGGGGATCGTGGCTGGCACGCGCCAAGTGCCAGAACGCAAAGCACGCCAATTGCTACCCGCATGGCCTCACCTCTGATTTTTTTATCGTTAGAGGGAGATTACCACCATTTTTCCGCTTTTGCTACAAATCCTGCGGAGCGTTCCAACGCGTAGGCCGTGTTCAGCAAATCGCCTTCTTCCCAGGGGCGCCCGATCAGTTGTAGGCCAAGTGGCAGGCCTTGTGCATCCAGACCAGCAGGCACCGATATACCCGGCAGGCCCGCCATGTTGACGGTGACGGTGAACACGTCGTTGAGGTACATTTCTACCGGGTCGAGGTCATCCATTTCGCCCAGGCCAAAAGCCGCCGTTGGCGTGGCGGGCGTCAGAATCGCGTCGATGCCGTCCGCGTAGACGTTTTCAAAGTCCTGCTTGATCAATGTGCGCACTTTGCGCGCGCGGTTGTAGTAAGCGTCATAAAACCCGGCCGACAGGACATATGCGCCGATCATGACGCGACGCTGCACCTCTGCGCCGAAACCTTCTGCGCGGGTGCGGGCGTACATGTCGTGGATGCCTTCGCCCTGTTGCAGGTTGGCCCGGTGGCCGTAACGGACCCCATCATATCGCGCCAGGTTCGACGATGCCTCTGCCGGGGCAATGACGTAATAGGCGGGCAAGGCGAATTTGCTGTGCGGCAGCGAGATGTCCACGATCTCCGCCCCAGCGTCGCGCAGCATTTCAGTGCCATTGCGCCAAAGCGCGTCGATCTCTTCCGGGATACCGTCCAGCCGGTATTCTTTTGGAATACCGATTTTTTTGCCCCGGATGTCGCCAGTCAGTGCGGCTTCAAAATCCGGGACAGGTTTGTCGGCGCTGGTGCTGTCTTTAGGGTCGTGACCCGCCATAGCTTGCAGCATGATAGCCGCATCGCGGACGTCTTTGGTCATCGGCCCCGCTTGGTCGAGAGAGCTGGCAAAGGCGATCACGCCCCAGCGGCTGACCCGGCCATAGGTGGGTTTCAGCCCGGTGATCCCCACAAACGCGGCAGGCTGACGGATGGAACCGCCGGTGTCTGTGCCGGTGGCAGCGAGACAAATGTCAGCCGCAACGGCCGCAGCTGAACCGCCCGACGATCCGCCCGGTGTCAGGGCGGTGTTGGACCCGGCGCGCCGCCATGGGCTGGTAACAGGGCCGTAGGTCGAGGTTTCGTTCGACGAACCCATCGCAAACTCATCCATGTTGAGTTTGCCGATCATCACCGAACCCGCATCAAAAAGCTGCGTGGTGACCGTACTCTCATATTCCGGAGTGAAGTCTTTCAGAATTGCGCTGCCGGCCTGGCTGGGCACACCTTTGGTGCAAAACAGATCTTTGATGCCGAGCGGAATGCCGCACATGGATGGCGCATCTCCGTCGGCGATCCGTTTGTCTGCCTGTGCGGCCTGAGCGCGCGCGACGTCCTGGGTCAAAACGGAATAGGCGTTCAGGGGGGCTGCCGCCTCTGCCGCGGTCAGGCAAGTCTCGGTCAGTTCACTGGCGGAGAAATCACCTTTGCGCAGGCCTTCGCGGGCCGTGGCTATGGTCAGTTTGGAAAGGTCTGCCATTACTCCACCACCTTTGGTACTGCGAAAAAGCCCTCACGCGCATCGGGGGCGTTGGACAGCACCTCATCCTGCATGCCGCCGTCAGTCACCACATCTACGCGGCGTTTCAGACGGGTGGGCGTGACAGATGTCATCGGTTCGACACCGTCCACATCTACTTCGCCCAGTTGTTCCATAAACCCGAGGATGCCCGACAGCTCCTGCGCGAGCGTGTCTAGGTCACTTTCTGCCACTTCGATGCGCGCCAAATGGGCTGCGCGCCGCGCCGTTTCTCTGTCAATTGACATAATGCTGTCTCGCTGGCCGTTTCGGGTGCCGGGCGAGCAATAGCGAGGTCATGAGAAGGGTTCAAGATGCGCTTGCAGGGCTGGAAGATTGAGCCGGAGTTGGAGAGACTTCCTTGATCTTATCCATCAATACCGCTTTGCGCACCGGTTTGGACAGGAAGTCATCCATCCCGGCATCGCGGCACCTTTCCACGTCCGAGGGCATCGCGTTGGCTGTCAGCGCCACGATGGACACCGGCGCGGTTTGTTTTTCGGCCTCTTCCTGGCGGATGGCGCGGGTCGCGTCATAGCCATCCATCACCGGCATGGAGACGTCCATGAAGATGATGTCGAATGCGCCGTCGCGGCTGCGGTCTACCGCCTCCTGGCCGTTTTCGGCATAGGCAATTTCTGCCTTCGATCCTTTGAAGTAGCTGCGCATGACCTTTCGGTTGGTGGCGTTGTCATCCACAACAAGTATGCGCAAACCGGTGTGGTCGTGATCCGAGGCCCCGCCTTTCGCCAACCGGGCAAAGTCCGCCTGGCCCGGCAAAAAGATCTCTGCCAGGGTTGCACGCAAAACCTCCGACCGGAGCGGTTTTGACAGGCGGGCTGTGATCAGATCGTCGGGTCCACCCACAACACTGTCTTGCATGGTGAACAGCACGATTGGCATTTTTGGCGTGCCGCAAGCGCGTGACAGGGCCTTGAGGATATCGTCGGCGCTGCCCTGCAATCGAGACGGGTCCACGACAATGGCATCGGGCAATGTGTTGCAGGCGCGCAGGTCCTTGAGGATCGCCACCGCTTCTTCCAGATCGGGGGTAGAGTTTACCTCTGCCCGCCAATGGGACAGCCACCGGTTAATAACCCGCCGCGCGGTTTCCGAGCCATCGAGCACAAATACCCGCATAGGTCTGTCGTCTGATGAAAGCGGGGCCACGCTGGACCGGCGCGATGCCTCTGCCAAGGCATTGCCGCTAACCGGCAGCGTGAACTGAAAGGTCGAGCCGATGCCAAGCTTCGAAGTGGCCCAGATCTCTCCCCCCCAAAGGTCTACAAGTTGACGCGAAATGGCGAGGCCAAGCCCGGTCCCATCGAACTTTCGATTGGATGCGTTGTCGACCTGTTCAAACGCCCGGAAAACGCCTGTGACCTTATCCTCGGGGATGCCGACGCCGGTGTCGCGCACGCTGATACGCAAAGCATTGTCGGCGGGCGCAAGTTCGATGGCCACATACCCGTTTTCGGTGAATTTGATCGCGTTTCCGGCGAGGTTCATAATCACCTGCCTAAAGCGCCCGGCGTCCCCGTTAACAATGCGCGGGCAGGACGGATCAATCGACACGATCAATTCCAGTCCTTTTTTGCCAGCGATGGGGGATAACAGGCCGCCCACTTCTTCGATGGAGCTGAACAGGTCGAAGGGCTCAGAAATTAACTCCATCTTTCCGGCTTCTACCTTTGAGAAGTCGAGGATGTCGTTGATGATCGTCAAAAGCGATTCGCCTGACGAAGAAATGGTATGGGCGTAACTTTCCTGTTCGTTATCCAGCCGGGTTTCACCCAACATCTCAGCCATGCCGATGATACCGTTCATGGGCGTGCGGATCTCGTGGCTCATCTTGGCCAGAAATTCTGATTTCGCGCGGTTCGCCGCCTCCGCCGAATGTCTTGCGTTTTGGTATCGTTCAATCAGCGCACGCAAGGGCCGACCGATGATCACCCAAAATGACATCCAGTTCGACAGGACCGCAATCAGCAGACCACCCGCCATCAAAAGGAACGTGAGCTCACGCTGCTTTTGGCGGGTTTCCATAATCTCTTTGAAAGTGAAACTGACCTGAAGAGTAACGTCGGGAACGCCGAAGACTTCAAACCCCAGGCTTTCATCAATCTGCTGGCTGGTGCACCCGATGCCCTTGGGCACGGTAGCGATTATTTCTGTCGTTTCGGCATTGCGCAGTTCGGCACATCGCACAGCCTGGTCGGACAGGAGCGTGAGCATCAGCTCTTCCACCTGCTCCGCCTGCCAATCCACGTCGTCATCAAAGCGATAGCCCCAGCGTTCCAAGGCTGCTGCCACCCGCCCGGAGGCATTGCCGACCCGCATCGACAGCCGTTCCTGACTGTCCAGCGTGATGGCCTCGGTCACCCAGATCAGCCCCAATCCCGCAAACACAACAAAGGTCGGGATCAGCACCGCTGACAGCTTCATATAAAGCGTGATGATGCCAGAACGGGTCGACCCCAGCAGATCGAGCGCTGCATTTTCAGCCATGTCAGATGTCCAACCGGTTAAGGTGCCGCGTTATTTCAACTGTGTGACCTTGCCAGCTTTCATCATAGATTTCAGCGGTTTGCGGTTGTTAATCTCGGTTTTGAAAATCGTGTACCGATTGCCATTTTTGGCCATGTAGTAGTCAACCGTGTGGGATTTTCCGTCGATCGTTTTCAGGTCCGAACACAAGACATACCGTTCACTGCCATCGGTGAAGGTCATGATCATCGGATGCGCTTCCACGGGATAAAGCGCGGTGGAATCCCCGGTTTCATAGTCCAGCGACAAAAGCGCGCCGTCGATTAGGCGGCGATCAACCTCACGCTGCATATATGCCTGAAGTTTTGTCTTTAGCGCCGTCGTGTCAGATGCGGCTGTGGCAACGTGTGGGGCTGCAAGCATTGCAGCTGCCATGGCGGGAATTAGTAAGCGGATCATCGAGACCTCCGGTCGAAAAACTGATAGCGCAGACCTTCGGCGCTGAAAGTTAATTCAGTCTTACCGGTTCCCCGACACTTAAAGACAACTTTAGCTTTCGCCGCGCAGACCCTGGAAGAAATCCTGCAAAAGTGCTGCGGATTCTGCCTCTGCCAAACCATCGTAGACCTCTGGCACATGGTGGCATTGAGGATGGTCAAAGATACGGGGTCCCTGTGCGATGCCCCCCGATTTCGGATCCGCAGCACCGTAATATAGGCGCGCGATCCGGGCCGCGGACATAGCCGCCGCGCACATCGGGCAAGGTTCCAAGGTCACATAGAGATCGCATCCGGTCAGACGTTCCTGGCCTAATGCCCGGCATGCCGCGCGAATGGCCAGAAGTTCCGCATGGGCGGTGGGATCAGACAGCTCCCGCGTGCGGTTTCCGGCCTGGGCGATGACAGCACCTTCATGCACCACTGCTGCGCCAACCGGCACTTCACCCCGGTTTGCCGCAGCGCGGGCCTCAGCCAAAGCTGTCTTCATATGGGTGTTGAACACGCGACCTTTCCTATCTGGCAGCCCCCTGCCCGCCATGTTACCTCGGGCGCCATGGCGCAGGAAGAACGTATCGCAAAACTATTGGCCCGCGCAGGTGTTGCCTCGCGCCGGGAAGTGGAACGGATGATTGAAGCCGGGCGGATCAGCGTCAAAGGTGACGTTCTGACCAACCCTGCGTTCAAGCTGGCATCACTTGACGGTGTACTGGTGGACGGAAAGCCGGTTGCGGCGGCCGGTGCGCCGCGCCTGTGGCTTTACCACAAACCGACGGGATTGGTCACGACGGAGCGGGACGAAAAGGGTCGCGACACGGTCTTTGGCGCGCTGCCGGATGACTTGCCACGGGTGCTGTCCGTGGGACGTCTGGACATCAACTCTGAAGGGTTGTTGCTGCTGACCAACGACGGCGGCATCAAGCGCAAGTTGGAACTGCCGGAGACCGGATGGACCCGCAAATACCGGGTGCGCGTCAAAGGTCAGCCCACGGACGCTATGCTGGAGCCGCTGCGCAAAGGTATAGCGCCGGAGGGTGAGAAGTTTCGCCCGATGGATGTCCGGCTGGACCGCCAACAGGGTGCAAACGCGTGGCTGACGCTGACTCTGGCGGAAGGCAAAAACCGGGAAATTCGGCGCTCGATGGAAGAGATTGGCCTGATCGTGAACCGGCTGATCCGGGTTAGCTATGGCCCGTTCCAGTTGGGCGAATTGCCAGCCGGCGCTGTAAAAGAGATCGCGCCGCGCATCCTGGCTGACCAGCTTGGCCTGCCGCGCCCGGAGAAAAAAGTAGAGAAACGGCCCGCACGCGGCAGGCCGACGAACCGTCGGTCCAAAAAGCCAGGCAAGCCGCGCTAGCGGCTATTCGGCCTCTGCTTCGGCCACAGAAATTGTGCCCGCCATTTGCCGATCATCAATTCCGTCCATCAGTTCGAAATTCACAATCTGGTTGTTTTCCAACGCTTTGAGCCCAGAAGCCTGGACCTGGCTGATATGGACAAAAACATCGCGCCCTCCCCCAACGGGTTCGATAAATCCATATCCTTTGTCAGCGTTGAACCATTTGACCACCCCTTTGGGCATCACTTCGTTCCTTCGTGCAGTCTGCCGTCGCGCGTCTTCCGCGGCGACCTTCTTTCGTACACCCCAATCGCCGAGGCGTGCGGGCGTGGACTTGCAGTCCTGCTGCGCCGTCGAGACCACTCGGCGACGTAACGTAAACCTAGCCTAGCAGGCGCAGCGATTCCCTCAAAACGGAAATATACTGCCTATTTCTGAGGTGGTGCGACGGGGTTTTCAGCCTCAATCGACTTGGTTAAACCGTAGCCGAGACACTTTGGCGGGACGCACAACATGGCTGATCTTCTGACTATCGAAAACCTGGGCAACCTCGCGGTGCTGATCTTTCTGCAGGCGGTGCTGGGATTTGACAACTTGCTTTACATCTCAATTGAGAGCCAGCGCGCTCCCAAGGAATATCAAAAGCAGGTGCGATTTTGGGGCATTATCATCGCCGTGGTCCTGCGCGTTGTACTGCTGTTCACGATGATTCAGTTGATCGATGCGCTGAAAGAGCCCTTCTACATCTTTAATATGCCGGGACTGTTGGAAGGCGGCGTGAATTTTGCGACCGTGGTCTTCATCTTTGGTGGCGTCTTCATAATGTACACCGCGTTCAAGGAGATCACCCATATGCTGTCGGTCCATGAACCGGGTGCGGCGGAAAAGGGGTCTGGCAAGTCCGCCACCCAAGTGGTGATGCTGATTGTGCTGATGAACCTGATCTTTTCGTTCGATTCTGTTCTGTCCGCGCTTGCGATCACCGATGTTTTCCCGATCCTCGCATTCGCCATTATCTTGTCGGGGGTAGCCATGCTGGTGCTGGCCGACGGCGTCACCGGGTTCTTGCAGCGCAATCGGATGTATGAGGTGTTGGGGCTGTTTATCCTGCTGATTGTGGGTGTGGTTTTGCTTGGCGAAGCGGGACCAGCAGCTGCCCATGCAATGCATGATGACAGCTTGCAGATCAAAATACTGGGCTACGATCTGCTGCCCATGTCGAAAACGACGTTCTATTTTTCCGTGATTGTTCTGGTCTTGGTGGAACTGGTGCAAACAGGCTATCAGCGCAAGCTGGCCGCAGAACGAGAGCACGGCGCCCACCACTAGCGTTGACCGATTTCTTTGGAAGAAATCGGACCGAAGTCTTTCAAAGACTTCGGCGCGTGACGCCTGTTCTTGCGTAACTGCCCCTAGTAGAACGCGGCGGCGCTGCATATATTGGGGGTCAATTGTGCTTTGGGGGCTTCCCGGTATGTCTGCGACCTCACTTCAGTGGTTGGCTTATATTGTTTTAATCGCAACCATCTGGGTGGTTGCTGCTGGCAGCTGGGGGGCCTAATGGCGCAGCGGTATGGGGGTGAGTTTTCGCCCCAAAACAGCGGGCAGCCTGCCCCGATTGAACCACAGAACCGGTTTCGCGGGCAAAAAGTGGCAAAATCCCGCTTTCGGTCGCGGTTGCTTTTTGTCGTTCCCTTGCCGCTTTTGCTGACAGGCATCGGTGAGCTGCGCGCTGGCGACAGCTTTGGCATGATCGCCGAATTCGGTGCCTTGATCTTGCTGTTGGCATCCGCCTGGCTGGTCACAGAGGGCTTGCAGGCTGAAGACGCCTACAACGCCCGCAATGTGGCCCGCCCGCCCGCAATCCCGCGCAAGTCCTTTGCCGCCGTGATCGCAGGCTGCGGCATCGCACTGGCCGCTTATGGGGGTATGGGCCAAGACCTGATACCTTCCATCCTCACAGGTGCCATTGGCGCCGCGGCTCAGTTCTTTGCCTTCGGGCCAGACCCCATGCGCAAAAAGGGCATGGAGGGGATGAACGAATTTGACACCCAACGGGTTGCCAGCGCCGTAGACAAGGCTGAAGGCCTGCTGTCCGAGACGCTTCAGGCAGCTGGGCGCATCGGCGACCGCAAGCTTGAAGGCCGGGTGGAACAGATGGCCGCCACTGCGCGGGAAATGTTCAGGGCGGTCGAAGACGACCCGCGTGACCTAACCAGCGCGCGTAAATTTCTGGGTGTCTATTTAATGGGCGCCCGCGACGCGACAGTGAAATTTGCTGATCTTTACGCAAAAACCCGCGATGCAGCGGCGCGCAAAGACTACGAATCCTTGCTTGCAGACCTCGAAGCCAGCTTTAATACACAGCGGACGGCCATGCTTGCGGACAATCGGTCCGATCTCGATGTGGAAATCGAGGTTTTGCGCGACCGCCTACACCAAGAGGGCCTAAGGGCCGAACGACAGGAGACGCTCTGACCCATGTCCACGAAAGAGGAAAAGGCAAAGGCCGCGACGAAGGAACTGGAAGA
>JBCCET010000093.1:0-13810 GCA_039030095.1 Pseudomonadota bacterium
CTTATTTGCTGGGGAATTTGTCGGGCCGAGCAGCCAATCTCCCCGAGTTGATGAAGCTCGTCACGAGACTTTATATGAATTAGAGATAGCTTTTGCGCAACTAAACGGAAACAAAAATCCAGAGCCTTGGCTAATTGACCGACTGCTGCGCAATTTGCTCGTTGATGCCAGCGGCAATACCCATCGGACTGCTTTCTGCATCGACAAGTTATATCCAGTAGAAAATCCGGGCAACCAATTGGGTTTGCTGGAGCTTCGCAGTTGTGCCATGTCGCCCCATCCCCGAATGAGCTTGTTACTGGGATTGCTCTTGAGAGCCTTGGTGGCTTGGTTTTGGCAGGAGCCTTATCGCGGATATCGACATGTGGGCGTCTATGATGGCGCGGTCGCTGCGTGCCTCCGGCGTACGCCCCGGTGAAATGGTCCACAACGCCTATGGCTACGGGCTTTTCACAGGGGGGCTGGGTGCGCACCACGGCATCGAAAAACTTGGCGCTACTGTCGTGCCAGTCAGCGGCGGGATGACGCCCCGCCAGGTCACCTTGATTGAGGATTTCAAGCCGCAGGGGATAATGGTGACGCCGTCTTACATGTTGAACATCCTCGAAGAATATCTCCGCCAGGGCCTCGACCCGCAGGCGTCGTCGCTCCAGGTTGGCGTCTTCGGGGCGGAACCCTGGACAAACGCCATGCGCGGCGAAATCGAGCAAGCTTTTGATATGCACGCCGTTGATATCTATGGCCTGTCAGAGATTATGGGCCCGGGCGTCGCGAACGAATGCGTTGAATCGAAAGACGGGCTGCACGTTTGGGAAGATCATTTCTACCCGGAGGTGGTTAACCCAACCACGCTGGAGCCGGTAGAAGACGGCGAGATGGGGGAGCTTGTCTTTACCACCTTGACCAAAGAGGGCATCCCCATGGTCCGTTACCGCACCAAAGATCTGACGCGGCTGATGCCGGGGACGGCGCGGTCCATGCGGCGGATGGAGAAAATTACCGGGCGGTCGGATGACATGATTATTCTGCGCGGCGTCAACGTGTTCCCGACCCAGATCGAAGAACAGCTGATGGCCACGGACGGCCTTTCCCCGCACTTCCAGATTGAACTTATCCGGTCTGGCCGGATGGACGCTATGCGCGTGCATGTGGAAGCTGATCCGAATGCCGCCGACGATGAAAGCCGGGCAGGGGCGGGGGCTGCGCTGACCAAGCGGATCAAAGATACTGTCGGCATCTCCACCGAAGTGGTCGTGGGCACACCCGGGGCCGTGGCCCGGTCGGAAGGCAAGGCCAAGCGTGTCGTGGATAACCGTGGGGAAGCCGGTTAATTGGCCCGTACAATCGCCAAGAACTATGACGAGAAACGCGGGCTAATCCTGGATCGTGCAGCCAGGCTGTTTGCTGATGAGGGTTTCGATCGCGCCTCAGTCAACAGTGTGGCCCAGGCCTGCGATATCTCCAAGGCGAACATCTACCACTACTACAAAAGCAAGGATGAAATCCTGTTCGACATTCTCGACAAATACCTGTCTGCCTTGCAGGCGCGGATTTGAGGGATGAATACAGAGGGTCTGGACGCGGAGGCGCGCTTCAGGGCGACTGTGGCGGAAATTCTGATGGCTTATCAGGGTGCCGACAATGAACACCGGTTGCAATCGAATGCCATGAACTACCTGCCTGCGGCCCAGCGGGACATTCTGGTAGGCTATCAGCGCAAACTGGTACGCCATGTGAGCGGATTGGTAGAGGCGATTGCCCCGGATGTCTTTGCTGGCGACGCACCAAAACTGCGCGCGACGACTATGTCGATCTTTGGCATGCTGAACTGGTTTTATATGTGGAACCAAGGAGCTGATGAAACAGCGCGACGGGCCTATGCCGCGACCGTGTGTGATCTATGCCTGAAAGGTCTGCCTGGGGTTTGATGTGCTTTAGGCGCGGTTCAGTGCTCATCGTAGCTGAAGGTCACCGTGTCCGTCAGCGGGTAACATTGACAGGTCAGCACATAGCCACGCGCGACCTCATAGTCTTCCAGCGCGTGGTTGACGGCCATCTCCACTTCACCCTCCGACACTTTCGCCCGGCAGGTGGAACAAACGCCAGCCTTGCAGGCAAACGGCGCGTCCACGCTGTTGTCCAGCGCGGCTTCCAGCAGGGTTGCGTCTTTGGGCATCATGAAGCTGCGCGTTTCACCATCCAGTGTCACTTGCGCGCGCGTCTGTTCCAGTGCGCCAGCTTCTGCCGCACTACGGGCTTTGCGTTTGGCGCGGCCCGGTTGGCCACTGGCGAACAATTCGAACTTTATCTGATCCTCAGTCAGTCCGTGGTCTTTCAGCGCGCCCGCAATGGCCAGCATCATCGGCTCCGGACCGCAGATAAACGCCTTTGTCACCGTCTCAATATTGACCCAGTGCTTGAAAAGCAGCCCGCATTTTTCGGCGTCCACGCGGCCAGCAAAAAGGTCGATGTCCTGGGCGTCCTGCTCAAGGATGTGGATCAGGTTTACCCGACCCATGAATTGATTTTTCAGGTCCTCTAGCTCATCCCGGAACATGATCGTGTTCACCGCGCGGTTGGCATAGACAAGTGTGAATTTTGATTGCGGCTCACGCATCAGGGCTGTGCGCAGGATCGACAAAACCGGCGTGATGCCCGACCCGCCCGCAAAACCTAGATAGTGGTTCTGGGCGCGGGCATCCATGTCCGTGTGGAAGTTGCCCATAGGTGGCATCGCTTCCAAAGTGTCGCCAACGCGCAGATCTTCATTGGCCCAGGTCGAAAACGTGCCGCCATCGACCCGCTTGATACCTACCTGCAGGATGTCGTCATCGAGGCCCGCACAAATGGAATAGGAACGGCGCAGTTCTTCCCCGTCAAACGTCCGGCGAAAGGTGAGGTACTGGCCGGGGATGAATTCGAACGCGCCGGGATCGTCGGGCTTCAACGTCACCACAACCGCATCGCGGATGGTTTTTTTCAGGTCAGTGACCGAGAGGGTGTGAAAACGTGCCATGGTCTGCCCGTCAAATGCATTTGAAGTAGTCGAAGGGTTCGAGGCATTCGAGACACCGCCACTGCGCCTTGCACGGGGTGGACCCAAACTGGCTGACCCGCTCCACATCTTTGGACTTGCACTGTGGACAGCGTTCAGGCCCGCCCGCTGCGCGGGGCGGCGAAATCCCGTAATCTTCCAGTTTGCTACGGCCCTTGTCTGACAGCCAGTCTGTTGTCCAGGCGGGCGAAATCTGGGTCTTAACCCGCACGTCATCGACCCCGTGGTCACGTAAGGCTGTTTCTATATCCATGGAAATTATGCTCGTAGCGGGGCAGCCGGAATAGGTTGGCGTGACCGTCACTTCCAGTGTGTCTTTGTCCCACGCAACGTCCCGAACGACACCCAAATCCACGACCGAGATCACCGGGATCTCGGGGTCTGGGACCGCGTCAAGCCAGGCCCAAACGTCCTTCGTGGATGGATGCAGCATCAGTCCGGCCCTACCAACGTGCGTCCGGGAAAGATCGCGGCAGGTTTTGCATAATCGCCAGCAAGTGACCCAGATGTTCCGAATGTCGCTGACCGTTCTTGCCGCCTTTGTGGGCGAAATCGCTGTCTGGCAGCGTCAAAAGCGCCTCTGCCATGGTGTCACGCACGGTCTGGTCCCAATCTGGGCGCAGGTCTGCAAGCTTTGGCACAACTCCGTCCTCGGCAAGCATGGTGTCTACGGCATCTTCCACGAACATCTCACCCGCATAAGGCCACAAAAGCGCCAGTGCGGTTTGCATGCGCCGGTTGCTTTCCTCTGTCCCATCACCCAGTGCGACCACAGTTTCGCGCGACCGTTCCAGGTGATAGGTGGCCTCTTTCACCGACTTGGCTGCAATTTCTGCGATGCGTTCGTTGGCAGAATTTTCAAGCGCGCCGAGGTTCAACAGGTTGAACGCGTCGAACAGGAATTGCCGCATTAGGGTTTGGCCAAAGTCGCCGTTGGGCTGTTCCACCAGCAAGAGGTTATGGAAATCCCATGCGTCGCGCTTAAAGGCGAGGTCGTCTGCCGTGCGGCCCTTGCCCTCCACCTCTGAGGCCAAGCCCAGCCACATCTGTGTCTGGCCGACCAGATCCAGCGCGGTGTTGGCGAGCGCGATGTCTTCTTCCAGGGCGGGCGCCATGCCGCACCATTCGGATATGCGGTGGCCCAGGATGAGGGTCGTGTCGCCCTGACGCAGCAAATATTCAAAAAGTGCGCTGTCGTTTGCGTTCGTCATTACATCGCGCCCACATCGTCGGGGATGTCGAAAAAGGTCGGGTGGCGGTATACCTTGGAATTAGATGGTTCATAAAGCGGGCCCTTTTGCGAAGGCGAAGACGCTGCGATGTGGCGTGCCTCCACGACCCAGATGCTGACACCCTCGTTCCGGCGCATGTAGACGTCGCGCGCGTTCAGGATTGCCATCTCTTCATCAGCAGCATGGAGCGATCCTACGTGGCGGTGGCTCATCCCATGTTGACCACGGATAAACACTTCCCACAAAGGCCATTCGTCTTTGGGGGCGGTCATTGTGCAGCTACCTTTTTCGCGCGTTTCTTTTGGGCGTGGGCCATTTGTGCTTCACGCACCCAGGCGCCGTCTTCCCAGGCTTTGCGGCGCGCGTTGATGCGTTCCACGTTGCACGGGCCATTGCCGCTGATCACGTCAAAGAACTCTGACCAGTCGGGTTCAGCGAAGTCGTAGCCACCTTTGTCTTCGTTCCATGCCAGCGTTTCATCAGGCACGGTCAGGCCAAGGTATTCCGCCTGCGGAACGGTCAGGTCCACGAATTTCTGGCGCAGTTCGTCGTTGGTGTTCATCTTGATTTTCCACGACATGGATTGCGTGGAATGCACGCTGTCCTTGTCTGACGGGCCAAACATCATCAGGGCCGGATACCAAAAGCGGTTCAGCGCATCCTGCGCCATGCGTTTTTGCGCGGCGGTGCCGTTTGCCATCTTCATCATGATGTCAAAGCCCTGGCGCTGGTGGAAACTTTCTTCCTTGCAAATGCGGATCATCGCGCGGGAATAGGGGCCAAAGGATGTGCGTTGCAGCGGAACCTGGTTCATGATCGCGGCACCATCCACCAGCCATCCCACAGCGCCCATGTCTGCCCATGTCAGGGTCGGGTAGTTGAAGATGGACGAATACTTCATACGCCCGTCGATCAGCATTTCGGTCAGCTCATCGCGCGTCACACCCAGCGTTTCCGCCGCACAATAAAGGTACAGCCCGTGGCCAGCCTCATCTTGCACTTTGGCCAGCAGGATCGCTTTGCGTTCAAGCGTGGGTGCGCGGGTGATCCAGTTACCCTCTGGCAGTTGACCCACGATTTCCGAGTGCGCGTGCTGACCGATCTGGCGGATCAGCGTTTTGCGGTACCCGGCAGGCATCCAGTCCTTGGGTTCGATCTTTTCGTCCGCGTCGATGCGGGCCTGAAACGCTTCGAGCATTTCAGGATCGTCGTCGGTCGCCTCGGACTTTACCATCTGTGCATACATGGGCGGGTCTCCTCTCAGACGCGTTCTATGATTATGGCCACACCCTGGCCTACGCCTACACACATTGTGCAAAGCGCATACCGGCCACCGGTGCGGCGCAGGTGGTAGGCCGCGGTCATCACCAGCCGCGATCCCGACATGCCCAGCGGATGGCCGATGGCAATCGCGCCGCCGTTCGGGTTCACATGGGGCGCATCGTCGGGGATGCCAAGCTCACGCAGGCTGGCAAGGCCCTGGCTGGCGAATGCCTCATTCAATTCTATGACGTCCATCTGGTCGATGGTCAGCCCGGCCAGCGCCAGTACCTTGCGGGTAGCAGGCACCGGTCCGATGCCCATGATGCGTGGTGCCACGCCGCAGGCGGCCATTTTCACCACACGCGCCAAAGGGGTATGGTCCTTTGCGGCATCTTCACCGCCCAACAGCAGCGCGCCCGCGCCGTCGTTGATGCCGGACGCATTGCCTGCAGTGACCGTCTTGTCAGCGCCGTTCACCCCACGCAGTTTAGCCAGTTGTTCGTCAGACGTACCGGGGCGGGGGTGTTCGTCCCGGTCAAAGACGATCGGGTCGCCCTTACGCTGAGGGATGGTGACGGGGATGATTTCATCCGCAAAATGCCCTGCCGCGTCGGCGGCTGCCCAACGTGCTTGGGATCGGGCTGCAAAGGCATCCTGATCTTGGCGCGACACGTTATTGTCTTCGGCCACATTGTCTGCCGTCTGCGGCATGGAGTCCGTACCAAAAGCGTCTTTGAATTTGCGGTTAACAAAGCGCCAGCCAATGCTGGTATCAAACATCTCTTGCGTGCGCCCAAATGCGGCAGGCGCTTTTGACAGGACATAGGGCGCGCGGCTCATGCTTTCTACCCCGCCCGCGACGGCGAGCCGGTATTCACCCGCCTTGATACCGCGTGCCGCCATGCCCACGCTGTCCATGCCGGATGCACACAGGCGGTTGAGCGTGCTGCCCGGAACCTCTTCCGGGTAACCCGCCAAGAGTGCTGCCATACGCGCCACGTTGCGGTTGCTTTCACCAGCCTGGTTCGCGTCACCCAGAATCACGTCATCAACTTGGGAAAAATCCACATTCGGATTGCGGTCTTTGAGGGCAGCAAGAGGCAGGGTCGCCAGGTCATCCGTGCGGATAGAAGACAGCGCGCCGCCGAAGCGCCCAATCGGGGTTCTTACAGCATCAAGGATGTAAGCGTCCAAATTGATATCTCCCATCGCTGCCAAAACTAGGTAGCCTATGGAGCCGACAATATCGGTCGCACAGTATCCGCGCAAGCAATATGTTACTTAAATTGCCAAATTTATAAATTTCGTAACGTTTACGCATAGCGAGACGCCGCCTTATCGGCGACGCCTTTTCTTTTTGGCCCAGAACGGCGGCACATCGCCCGCCATGATGCACCCATACGGGTCGATGTAATCCACGATCTCTGCCAGATCGTAGGACTTTATCTGCGCCACAACACCGTCAGCGTCTTTGTAGCTCGACGGTAATTCCGACGCGTCCACCCCGCCCGCATGGAACCGGATGTCGAGCCCTTGGGTCTCTGCCTCCAGCATTTGCTGGGGTGTGGTGGACCCCAAGCGGCGCTTATGCTCGGACCGCGAAAAGTTACGACCCGCGCCATGAGGGCTGAACCCGAGGCCCGATGCATTATCCTTGCCGCGCGCCACAAGGATCGGCTGCGCCATGTTCAGCGGGATCAGCGTCAGCCCCGTGGCATCCGCGGCATAGTCGCCCCATGCAGGGGTAGCCCCTTTGCCGTGCAGGTAAAGATCGCCGCGCTTGAAAACGAAGTTATGCTCGTTCCAATAGCGGTCACCCACGTCACCCACTTTCGCAGCTTCCACCGTCGCTTGATGGATCGCGTTATGGTTCGCTTTGGTCCATTTACGGATCAGTTGCAGAGCGTCCCAATAGTCGCGACCCTCGTCCGTGTCGGCCGGGATCCATGCATTTTGCTTCAGCGTTTCCGGCGACAAGTCTCGGCGGAAACGGTCCGCCACGATCATACCTTCGCGGTAAAGCGCAGCGCCCGGCCCACGGGACCCGTGGTGTGTGACCATCGCCGTGCGACCCGTCGCCCGCGACCGCCCCACAAAGAGAAAGTGGTTCCCGTCGCCCTGCGTGCCCATATGCTCCTGCGCCATGCGCAGGGTTTTTGCGCCGCTCAGGTACGGATTTTCGCGAAACGCATCGAGCAATTTAAGCGACGTGGTGAACCGCTTGCCCTGTGGTCGACCGCCCGGGCCGAAATGCGTAACCGACTGCGCCGCATCGAGCACGGTTTTCGGGTCTGCATGACCCAGATCGGTGATCATGACGGAACAGCAGATGTCAGCCGAATGCATGCCCGGGTGGATCGCGTTGCGCGCAGCAGCCACGCCGCCCACAGGGATCGTGCCTACAGGTCCCGCAGGGCAGGCATCCGGCATAACGGCACCGGCCTCCACCGTTGGGGTGCGCATCAAAGCGGTCATCGTTTGGCGTACCTTGGTGATGTTGTCTTCTTCGTCCGGGTTCGCAATGTCGATGTTTTCATGAAACGGCACCGCGCCTGTGGCACGCAAATCCAGGTGCACCGGTGCAGGCGGAATTTCCCCTGCCAGTTCTTCGCGAATACGCACAAGGCCAAACCCTTCGGCACGCATATCGTTTGCACGCGCCAAGAGGGCTGGAAATTGCTTGCCCGGGCGGTGCCCCCATTCTGTCAAATGGTCGCCGGTCACGGGGTCATATGTTTGGTCGTCTGTCATCATCACTATCTCACTTGTTAATCGGTGCGGCGACAAGGGACTGGTGAAACGTTATTTCTGCTCTACCGACTGAGCTACGCGTCTAGGACGACGCGGCGGGGTTCGAACCCGCGACCAAAAATCTATGTAGTTCCACCGACATTCGCCGCTGATTTTTCCGGGGGACAAGGGTTGCGCAGAACAGTTTTTCCGCCACCGGGTTGCCCCGGGCTGGATTTGAACCAGCACGGCCTTGCGGCCACCCGCATGCGGGTGCGTCTACCTGTAGTTCTGCGGGCATTCCCCCAGCAGTTTCCTTTCCTATCTGGCTCGACCGGCAGGGTTCGAACCTGCGACACCCTGATTTTCACTCAGGTGCTCTACCAACTGAGCTACAGCCGAAAATTAAAAAGCCCCGGCGACAAGGGAGGAAGAAACATCCCGGGGGCCCGCCCCGCGTTCGAATGGGCGAACGCGTTTGCCGTCTGGGCGCCTGCGAGGGGGGAGTCGAACCCCGTCCAGCCTGTTCCGGTATTTGTTGCATGTAGTTCCTTCAGCATTCGCCGAGGCGTTTCCTTTTCTCGTTTTGCGGGGATCCCGCTTTTGCTTGCTCGGCGACAAGGGTTTGGTGAAACGTTCCTGCTCTACCAACTGAGCTACGCGTCCATGGAAGACGCGGCAGGATTCGAACCTGCGACCTGGGAGTTAACAGCTCTGTAGTTCCACCGACATTCGCCGAAGAGTGTGGGTCAGGCGGACAAGTAAGGTGTGAGACGTGGCCCTTTGGGGGCCGGTACCGGTTATCGACGATGTAGTCCCACAGGCATTCCGCCTGAAATTTCGGGTCTGGCGACAAGCGGTTGCGAACCGGTGACTGAGCTACACCGCTTGCGCGGCGGCGCGGATTGAACGCGCGACCTCCGGTTTCCCGGTGCTCTAACCTGTAGGTCCACAGGCATTCGCCAGAGTTAGTGTTCCTTTATCTCGTTTCTTTCGCGTTGGTCAGGCGGCGCACCGCCTGACCGGTTTTTAAACGTCTATCTTCTCGATCTCGCCAACCCAGTGGTTCGGGTCAGCGCGACCTGCAGCTAAGGCCGCGACCCGGTCAAAGACCGCGTCCGAGAACCCGCCGACGTTCAAGACGTCGTCTCGGGTCTTGGCCTGGGTCGTGCCGTATGGCGCCACGTCTATGCAGACCAATTTGGCCTTTGGGTTGCGGCGCTTCAGCTTTGACCATTCCTGCATCATCGCGGTCCCCTGCCCACCGGTGCGGGCATCAACCCACGACTGGTTATCGGACACAAAGACCACCAGATCAGGCGACCTGCCGCGATCGTTCAGCCACTTGAGCGGCGCGGAACAGTTGGTCCCGCCCCCGCACAGTTCTGCCAAACGCTTCGCGTTCGTCAGCACGGTGTCGCGCGGCTCCAACCGCACCTTGCGCACGTCAAAGTCGAACGGCAGCACAGTGCAACCACGGTTGACCCGCATGAAAGCCGCGGCCACCAGGGCCGCCACATCCACGTGGCGCACCTTGGACGTCGCACCTGGGCGATGCCCGGTCACGGACCAGTTCATGGACCCGGACACGTCCGGGCACACAACCACCTGGCCTGCCACCTTCGGCACGTTGCCCACCGCCATTTCCATGGCGTCGTGCAGGGCATCAACAACCTCGCGCGGCATCTGATCCGACACGTTTTGTGCAGCGACCATCAGCTGGTACGGAAAGGCACGCGCCTTCGCCACAGCATCCGGGTTGCGCAAAAGCGCGGCCACATGATCCACGTTGCGCTGGACGCCAAAGACGCCGTGACGCAGGAACGTGTTCAGGTTCTGGCGCACCATCTGCCACGACCCCTGACGCGCTATGCGCGCCCACTGGGCTGAGGACAGTTCCAGCTGCGTCAGCATCTGGAACGGCACGTCAGGCACCGGGCCCTTGCCGGTTTCCTTGAACGCCAGCCAATCCTGCAGCGCCTGCGGCAGGGCGGCGACGTCACACGGACGCCCAACCACCCAGGCAAAAAGCGCTTCCCGGGCCGGGGTATCCGGCTTCGGGTGGACCATTTTGACCACGTCCGCCAAAGACGGATCGTTGCCCACATTGGCCGCTATCAAGGCACGGTCGGATGCGGTGTTCAACCAACGCTGAACCATCGCCTTTGGCGCAGAGCCGAGCGATTTACGCCCGGTCTGACCTGACCGCATGACCTGCACAAAGGTGCGCAGTATCTTGCCGTTATCCACCACGCGGCCAAAAGCCGAACGGAAGAGGACCGGATCGCGCCGCGCCAGAACAGCCAGCAACACCGCAGGCATATCCTTCATGTACCCTTCGCGCCGTGCATAAACGGCTGATTGGGCCAAAAAGCGCGGGTCGACGGATTCAGCTGCGTCCACGACGTACTCAAGTTCTTCTTGAGCGTTTTGATAAAACATGCCCCCGAAAGTGCCGGTCACGGCCACCTGCGCCAAGGCATGCGCATCGGTGTAAGCGTAGGCCGGTGCCGCTGCGGCATTCATGGTGTCTGCTTTCGGCTGCAACCGGCCCTTCATCGATGCAAACACGGATTTGTTTGCCATTTCTCTTTCCTTCTCGCTTTGGTGAGCCTGTTTTGGCATCCCGCCTGCTTGCGGCCGAGGAAAAAGTGAAATCCTTTTAACGAATTGAATTGTAACATTTAAATCCGGAATTGGCATAATTGTATCCTTCAGATACTATAAAATGAGATAAGAAATTATATGAACAGATAGAAGATGCGAAACGTCGTTCTCGGATTCCTCGGAACCCAGCTTGATATGGGCAAAAAACGCCGTTGGCGGCCGTCGGTTAGTCTAGTGGGGCACGACGAATTCCCGGTGGATCGGTTGGAATTGATCCATGACGGAAGGTTCTTTCGTTTGGCCAAACAGGTGCAGCGCGATGTGCAGGTAATTTCACCTGATACCGAGGTCTTTTTGCGGCAGATGGATTTGGATGACCCGTGGGATTTTCAGGAGGTCTACGGAAAGCTCTATGACTTCGCAGGTACATATGGTTTTGATGAGGATCGCGAACGCTACCATGTTCATCTAACAACCGGCACCCACGTGGCGCAGATTTGCTGGTTCTTGCTGACAGAAAGCCGCCATGTGCCTGCGCGATTGGTGCAAACCGGCCCACCCCGTGGGGAGGACGCCGATCCGACGCTCGACATCATCGACTTGGATCTAAGCCGTTACAACGCCCTTCAACAGCGATTTGATCAGTTATCTCGAGAGTATAACAGCCAGCTAAAAGGCGGGATCGAGACACGGAACCCGACCTATAACCAGATTATTGACCAGATAGAGCTGGTGGCCGGATCGTCCGATGAGCCGATCCTGCTGCTGGGTGAAACCGGCACTGGCAAGACAGCGCTGGCAGAACGAATTTACACGCTTAAGCTTGATCGGCGCCGTGTAAAAGGGCGGCTGGTACACATCAATTGCGCAGCCCTGAACGGACCCGGTGCTCAGGCCATGCTGTTTGGACAACGGCGCAGCTATACTGGTGTTGCAGGTACCGAACGCAGTGGTCTGCTGCGAGAGGCGGACGGCGGCGTCCTTTTTCTGGATGAGGTTGATACCCTTGGGCTGGATGAGCAGTCGATGTTGCTGCACGCCATTGAAACCGGGCGCTATTATCCGCTTGGGTCAGACCACGAAACGTCCAGCAGGTTTCAGATCATTGCCGGTGCCAACCGGGATCTGCGCGCGCTTACAGCGAAAGGCGAGTTTCGCCCGGATTTGCTCGCCCGGCTTAACATGTGGGCTTTCACCTTGCCGCCTTTGCGCAATCGACGAGACGACGTGGAGCAGAACCTGTCTTACGAGCTTGCCCGGTCTGAACGTGATCTCGGAATTCAGGTTGGATTCAACACTGACGCCCGCGACCAGTATTTGCGGTTTGCGGAAAACCCGGCCACACTGTGGCCGGGCAATTTCCGTGATTTCAGCGGTTCCGTTCGGCGTCTGTGTACCCTTGCTTCCAGAGGTCGGATCACCCGCGCCATGGTGGACGCGGAAATTGCCACGCTGCAACGGGATTGGGATCGCGCAAATACAGATGACGATCACCAATTGCTGCGCCAGCTTTTGGGCGCACAAGCAGCAGAAATTGACCCCTTTGATGCCGTTCAATTGGCACAAGTCATCCGGGTGTGCCGTAATTCTTCCAATCTAAGTGCGGCCGGGCGCGCGCTTTTTGCGATTTCACGGGATCGGCGAAAAACACAGAACGACGCCGATCGCCTGCGTAAGTACCTGGCAAAGTTCGATATTGACTGGGCATCGCTCTGAACAGCGACTTCATTTTCCCGGCTCCCCTACGTAAAGATTGACTCAAAACCCTGCTTTTACCGACACTGGCAGGATACCGAGCCCCAAGAACAAGAATGCAAGGGAAGTCAGCCATGGCCGCAGAGACAAAGCTAGAACGCATCCCGATGCCCGACAAAATGCCCGTTGTGGGCAATATGTTGTCGGTTGATGCGGGCGCTCCGCTGCAAAGTTTGATGCAGTTGTCGCGCGATCTGGGCCCGATCATCCGGCTAGATATGATGGGAACGCCTCTGCTGATTGTTTCGGGTCAGGAACTGGTTAACGAGCTGTGCGATGAAAAGCGCTTTGACAAGGCGGTCCGAGGGTCGCTGCGGCGCGTGCGTGCGATCGGTGGCGACGGGCTGTTCACCGGCGATACGGCAGAAGAAAACTGGTCCAAGGCTCACCGTATCCTGCTGCCGACGTTCAGCCGTCAGGCGATGAACGGCTACTTCCCGATGATGCTCGACGTGGCCAGTCAGCTTTGCATGAAATGGGAGCGGTTAAACCAGGACGATGAAATCGACATCGTCCACGATATGACGGCTGTTGCACTCGATACCATCGGGATTTGCGGCTTCAATTACCGCTTCAACTCATTCTACCGGCAGGACTACCACCCGTTTATCAATGCGCTCACCAACACGCTTGAAACGTGCATGATGCAACGCGGTTTGCCGTTTGAGCAGCAGATCCTGAAAAAGCGCCTGCGTCAGATGGAAGGTGATGTGGGCTACATGAACAAGCTGGTCGATGACATCATCGCAGAACGCCGCAAGAGCGGGGACCGGGCCACAAACGATCTGCTAAACTACATGCTCGACGGGGTGGACAAGGTCACCGGCGAAAGCCTGTCGGACGAAAATATCCGCTACCAAATCAACACCTTCCTGATTGCGGGCCATGAAACGACGTCCGGCCTTATGTCGTTCACACTCTACTACCTGATGAACCACCCCGAAGTGCTGGCAAAAGCCTATGAGGAGGTCGACCGGGTCTTTGGACGGGACATCTCCGTCCAGCCGACGCTGAAGCAGGTCAACCAGTTGCAATACGTTAACCAGATCTTGCTGGAGGCGCTGCGGCTTTATCCAACGGCGCCTGCCTTTGGGCTTTACCCTTACGAGGACGAAATCGTCGGCGGGAAGTACAAGATCAAGAAGGGCACCTTCACAACTGTGCTGAC
>JBCCET010000094.1:0-13246 GCA_039030095.1 Pseudomonadota bacterium
CGACCGCCTCAACGCGACACCCAGAAAATGCCTGGGATGGAAGACACCGGCCGAGGTCTTCCGCGAAAAGATGATGGAAGAGGTGGGCCGATCCCCCTACCCTCGAAAGGAATAGGAGTCGCAGTTCAGGTATCGCTCACACTCAAGATCGTTGAAGAGGAGGCTGAGGTCGTTCGCGACATCTTCGGGATTTATGAGGCCTGCGGAAACTTGCGTTCTGCCAAGAAGTTAATCGATGCCAAAGGCATCAAAACAGCAGTGCGATACAGAGCAAACGGCAGTTCCAAAAGCGGGCTCCCATTCAGTCTGGGACACATCCACCAGATGCTGACTAATCCGATCTATGCGGGGCGCATAAGGCACAAGAAAGAAGTTCACCCTGGTCAGCATCCAGCAATCATTGATCCAGACGATTGGGATGCTCTGCAAGCTAAGCTGGCTGATGGTGCAAGCATCAAAAGAGGCCAAGGAACCCAGTCCCGAAAGCCAAGGTCTTTACTGATCGGGAGGATCTTCGATGAGACAGGTGATCGATTGACGCCATCCCACTCTAAGACATCAAGCGGAAAACGGCTACGCTACTACGTGTCCCGTCGCCTGATCGTCGGGCACAAAGAGAATGAAGTTGGAGGATGGAGGTTGCCAGCACCCAACTTGGAAGACCGGGTGAGTGGCTTGATCAGTGCATGGCTTACAAAGCCGCAGAACCGATTTGCTGCAGTTCCCCAGGCAAGCCCAGAACAGGTTGTGGCGATGGATGATTTGGTTACCTCTTTGAAACGCAGCTCAAAAAGATCTCTCAAACTGGCCAAGCGCATCGACTTATCCCCAGGCCAGTTGATTATCCAGCTCTGCGCGAAGCAGGTCGCAAAGCTCTTCAGCGTGAAACCGGAACAGATCAACTCAGAAGAACTGGTGATCAAAGCCGAATTCCAACTCCGCAAACGAGGGGTTGAGAGCAAGATCATCCTGGCTGGTGAGACGAACCCGAGGGATGAAGTGCTTTGGGCAAACATCACCCGCGCGCATCGCTACTTCGACATGATCAAGTCTGGCCGGACTTATGCAGAGATCGCAGAGGCCGAGGGAACTTCCAGTGACCGTATCCAAAAGCTAGCAGATCTGGCGCTGTTAGCACCTGACATCGTTCGCGATGTGCTGCAGGGAACTCAGCCGATAGGACTGACAACCGAATGGCTCATCCGCCATTCCATCCCGGCTAGCTGGCAAGAGCAGCGTGACCTGATCAGCAAGCTTTAGCTTCCCTGCCGCTCAAAACCATCCAAACACTGCAAACTCCGACCGTCGAAAAGGCGAAGAGAGACTTGAGGTGGAAAATGCACTGAATCGCGAGTTGTGGGGCGTCTCCAAACAGATCGCTGTCTGCAAAGCCACGGAAATACCGCAAGAAAACGTAGTTTTGCGGGCGGAGCAAATTCAAAGGGAGTGTCTGGCGACCCCGGCAGGATTCGAACCTGCAACCTGCCCCTTAGGAGGGGGCTGCTCTATCCAGTTGAGCCACGGGGCCTTTGCTGTGTTTTGGGCTTAAGCCGACTGACTTGCAAGGTGGACCGAGTTCGAAAGTCCAAGTTTATGATCCGGTTGAAGATGCGCAATCGTGGCATATTCGTGGCGCTCGCGAAGGGTTTGAGGGGGGTTGATAAAGGCGACATTTGGCCGGCTTGAATATCCAGCCAAAATAGAAAAATTAATATAAAACAGCGATTTATGAGCTTTTACACGTCCTTGCGGGCCAATGCTTTGATCCAACGACTGATCACAAGTTGCATTTTATTGTTTCCGAATTAACGCTTGTTCGCCCAATTTTCGCCCGATGCGTTTTGCATAAAACACGACAGGAAATCTGTGCTGAGACCGGTTTGGTCGAGCCCTGGATCTTTGTGCCGGGCTTTTCAGTGAAAGGGTGAGTTATGGTTTTGCGTGTACGTGAGTTTTTGGCGAAACGAGGTTTCGTTAAGGATGATGAGGGATCGATCATCGTCTTCATAATGGTGGTTTTTTCCGCGATGTTTTTGGTCGGCGGTACTGCCGTTGACTTAGCGCGGCATGAGAACCTGCGAGCGACCATGCAATACAACCTCGACCGGGCCGTGTTGGCTGCGGCATCGCTTAAACAGTCCGAAGACCCGGAAGTGATCGTGCAAGACTACATGTCGCGCGTGGTCGCCATCGATACTTTCACGGTCAACGTGCAAAAGGATGTGAACATCAATTCGCGCTGGGTTTCAGCTACAGCGAACGCCGAGCTGGATACCTGGTTCCTTTCAATGGCCGGCATTAATAACATGCCGATACGCGCCCATTCTGAAGCGGAAGAACGCATTCCGAACCTGGAAATTTCCTTGGTGCTGGACGTTTCTGGTTCCATGAGCGGGTCCAAACTAACCAACTTGAAGGTCGCGGCCAAAGAATTTGTTACCACAATGCTTGGTAACGTTGACCCAGACACGGTGTCGATTTCGGTTGTGCCGTTCAACCACAACGTGGCGCCGAGCGTTAATCTTTTCGATGCCTTGTCGAAAGACGAAAAGCACGATTACTCGACGTGTCTGGACTTCCAGGACAGTGCATTTGGGTCCACAGCCATCAACCCAGCGGTTTCCCAAACACACGCCGTCTACACCTCTTTAACCGGTAGCTGGGATGCGCTGAACGACAGCCGCAAGACTTGCTATACGGAAGATGAATTTGAGATCCTGCCGCACCAGCAAAGCGTCAGCAAACTGCACACCAAAATCGACGGCCTCAGCGCGGATGGCTGGACGGCTGCCCATATGGGTCTGAAGTGGGGCCTTGCATTGCTTGACCCAGCCTTTCAGCCGGTTGTCACGAGCCTGACAAACGTTGAAGCAACCGACCCTGACAAAATCGATGCAGGTTTTGATGGGATCCCGGTTGCCTGGACTGACCCTGACACCATGAAAGTGGTTGTTTTGATGGGCGATGGCGCAAACACCTATGAATTCCGGATGGGCAGCGAATATCGTGGTGCAAATTCGGATGTCTATGAGGTGAACTATACCGTACAGACCTTCCAATATGCGTATCACAAGAAAAAGCCTTGGAAGACGTCCACATCAGAGAGCAAGTGTTCCAAGAAAAAGTGGATCTGCATCTACGAATCTGAGGACTACACTGACTACTATTTGAAAGACGGTTCTCAGTATCTGGACATCGAAGACAGCAACTGGATCACCCAGACTGCGTTCAACAATCTGCCTGCCACGCTGCCTGGTTGGACCAGCACGGATCAGCTGGATTGGGAAGAGGCCTGGGGCCGCATGCCAGCAGATTGGTACGACAACCACACCGGTGAAGACGCATACGACGATTTGGTCTGGGGTACCGGGCGCACGTCAGGAGAAGCGGACACTGTAATGAACTCTGCGTGCAATATCGCCCGCACGAACGGTATCGTTGTCTACACAATCGGATATGAAACCAATGCGACCACATCCGAGAAGTTGCGGAACTGCGCCACAACCACAGCGCACTATCACGATGCGGCAGGCACACAGATTTCGACGGTTTTCGCAGCTATCGCCGCGTCGATCCAGAAACTGAAACTAACACAATAATCCGCGCACAAAGACGGAATTAGTGAGGGTAAGCAGATGATCAAATGGCTCAATAAACTTAGGCGGTTTCGCCGCGACGAAGGGGGCTATAGCTCTGTCGAGCTGGTCATCTGCGCCTCTACTTTCCTAACCGGGTTCTTCTGGGTTTTCGAAACCGGCCTGATCATGACAAAGCAGATGATGCTGGAACGGGCGGTGGATATCGTGGTCCGCGATCTGCGGCTCTACCAAAGCCCGACCTTCACCCATGACTACATCAAAAGCCAGATTTGCGATATCGCCATGATGCTTGATGATTGCGACACCAATTTGGTTCTGGAACTTGAAGTCTATGACCAGGCGGCAGGCTACACAAAGCAGTTCTCTTGTTATGACAAAGAGCATGATGTGACCCCGCTGACTAACTGGGAACCAGGTTTGCGTCAGGAAATCGTCTACATGCGTGCTTGCATCATTATTGACCCGATGATGCCCAACGGCGTGGCTCTTTTCCCTAATGTGCAGGCGTCTGGCATTCCGCTGGTCGCAGACACCGCCTTTGTCAACGAACCGGAGTAAGCATGATGCTGAAATCTTTATTATCCCGATTTCGCCGGTCAGAATTTGGCGGCACCACTGTCGAATTTATGATTGTCATGCCCCTGATCGTGTTCTGGTTTGGCGGAACGTTTACATTCTTCCAATCATACAGCGAATGGACGCGGTCGGTGAAGGCGACCTACACAGTGGCTGATATCCTTAGCCGCCAACTGGAAGTTGATGACGCCTATATTGAGGATATGAACACGCTTTATGCCTCTATCATGGGGGAATCGACCAATGACACCTGGCTGCGCGTTAGTTCGATCGAAATGACGGAAGATGGATTGAACTTGGATTGGTCCAACGCCACAGGGCTGCATTTTGGCTTGAACGGAAACTCGGAAATCCCGACAGAGCTGATACCCAACCTGATCGAAGGTGAGACTGTGATACTGGTCGAAAGTCATGTGCCAATGATTCCGTTCCAGAACTACATCGGGATAGACAGCCAGACGTTGCAAAAGAAAGTCGCGGTCAGCCCTCGGTTCAATTCCAAGCTTGCTTGGAACAACTGACCCTGCTCTGCGGCATAGTGCACCCAAACCGCCAGGAATAAATGTGATAACGCGTCACCACGTGGCGCTTTTTCGCTGTTTCCTCCTGAGATTCTGGCGATGATGCTGCGTGCAACAACGCGTGGGGGACAGCTATGCGCTATTCGGCGTGGCAGATCTTCAAAGAAGGACTGACCGGTAACAAAGGCTGGAAACCCGTTTGGCGGGAGCCAGAACCGAAGGCCGAATACGATGTGGTCATCGTGGGCGGCGGTGGTCATGGCCTTGCCACAGCGTGGTATCTGGCCAGCCGTTACAACATCACCAATGTGGCGGTGTTGGAAAAAGGCTGGCTGGGCGGTGGCAACATCGGGCGGAACACGACCATCGTGCGGTCCAACTACATGCTGCCCGAGAACAACCCATTTTATGAACTGTCGATGAAGCTGTGGGAGGACCTTGAGCAGGACCTTAACTACAATGCCATGATGTCTCAGCGCGGGATCTTGAACCTCGCGCACTCAGACAGCCAGCGAGACGGTTATGCCCGGCGCGGCAATGCGATGCTGATGTCAGGCGCTGATGCGGTACTGCTCGACCGCGAAGGGGTGCGCAAGCTGTGCCCTTTCATCAACTTCGAGGATGAGCGTTTCCCGATCAAGGCCGGGCTTTGGCAGCCGCGCGCGGGCACCGCGCGCCACGACGCGGTGGCCTGGGGTTATGCCCGCGGGGCCGACCTGCGCGGCGTGGACCTGATTCAGAATTGCGAGGTTACGGGCTTTGTCATGGAAAACGGCGTGTGCACAGGTGTGGAAAGTACCAGAGGCACCGTGCGGGCCAAGAAGGTCGCGGTTTGCGTGGCCGGGTCGTCTTCTGTTGTCATGGCAAAGGCCGGGATGCGACTGCCGATCGAAAGTCACGTTTTACAAGCCTATGTGTCAGAGGGTTTGAAGCCCACGATCCCAGGGGTTGTGACCTTCGGCGCCGGGCACCTTTATATCAGTCAGTCGGACAAAGGCGGTCTCGTCTTTGGTGGCGACATTGACAAGTTCAACACCTACGCACAACGCGGCAACTTGCCGGTCATCGAACATGTAGCCGAAGACATGATGGCCTTCTTGCCGTTCCTGGGCCGTGCGCGGCTCTTGCGCAGTTGGGGCGGCGTGATGGACATGTCGATGGATGGCTCACCCTTTATCGACAAGACGCATATCGACGGGCTCTATTTCAACGGCGGCTGGTGTTACGGCGGCTTCAAGGCGACGCCTGCCAGCGGTCTGTGCTATGCACACCTGCTTGCGACGGACACGCCCCATGAAACGGCCACGGGCTTCAGGCTTGACCGGTTCAAGCGCGGCCAGATTATCGACGAAAAGGGCGTAGGCCCGCAGCCGAATTTGCATTAGGGGGCAGCGCTAATGATCATCAATCACCCCCTTTTGGGCCCGCGCGATGCCAGCGAGTTTTATCATCTGGGCGACGCATCCCTGATCGACAGGCCAGACCCCGATGCCGCAGATGCGGCGGATCAATTCTATGAATACGTCTATGTGCGTGAAAACCCAGCCGGGGAATATCGGGAGCTTTGGTATCACGAAGCAGGCGACCGCAGTTGGCTGGTCGTAACCCGCAGCACGCTGACCCATGAAATCACAAATGTAGAGCCCGCCCGCGATGTGGCGCGTGCCCGGGGGCGGTCGAAATGAGCGGTTCTATGCGACTATCAGGTGGTCAGGTAGACCACGATCAGGTTTTGAAATTCACCTGGAATGGTAACGAATACAAAGGTTTGGGCGGTGATACCCTGGCTTCGGCCATGGTGGCCAATGACATCCGATTGGTCGGTCGATCGTTTAAATACCACCGCCCGCGCGGGATATTTTCCAGTGGGTCGGAAGAGCCTAATGCGCTTGTCCATCTGCGTTCCGGTGCCCGTCGCGAGCCGAATACCCGCGCCACGGTTGCGGAGCTTTTTGAAGGGCTGGAGGCCACAAGCCAGAACCACCGAGGCACGCTGGAATGGGACCTTCTGGCGTTCAACGATCTGCTGTCGCCGTGGCTGAGTGCGGGTTTCTATTACAAGACTTTCATGTGGCCGAAGTCGTTCTGGGAAAAGGTCTATGAGCCTTTCATCCGGTCAGCTGCCGGGCTTGGCAGTTTGTCCGGGGAAGCTGACCCGGACGCATACGACAAAGGTAACCTGCACTGCGATGTGCTGGTGATAGGGGCGGGCCCTGCCGGGCTTGCTGCGGCAGTAGCCGCAGCCAAATCTGGCGCACAGGTCATTCTGGCCGAAGAAGATTTCCAAATGGGCGGTCGGTTGCTGGCTGAAACCTATGAGGTGAACGGCAAACCGGGCGCCGACTGGGCGCAGGAAACGGTGGCGCAGCTTGGCACGATGCCAAATGTGCGCCTGATGACGCGAACAGCAGTTTTTGGCGCCTATGACCACGGCATCTATGGCGCGCTGGAACGCAAAACAGATCACCTGTCAAACCCGGCAGGCAAACCGCGCCAGATAATGTGGCGGATCTATTCCAAACGCGCGATCTTATGTGGCGGCGCGACAGAACGGTCCGTGGCTTTCGGCAACAACGATCGCCCGGGCATCATGCTGGCAGGCAGCGTGCGGGCTTATGCCAACCGCTGGGCCGCGAGCGCGGGCAAACGTGTGGCTGTCCTGACCAACAATGATGACGGATGGCGCACGGCCACGGACCTGGTCGCCAAAGGCGTGGAAGTTGCAGGTGTGATCGACACTCGCGACCGGGAACCGCTGACCCATATCCCAGGCGCGGCGGTTGTGACAGGCGCGGCAGTTAAAGACACCTCTGGGCGCCGCGCGCTTAAGCGGATTACGCTAACAAATGGGCAAACGATGGATGTGGACTGCCTTGCCGTGTCCGGCGGTTGGTCACCCAACGTTCACCTGACATGCCACCAACGCGGAAAGCCAGTTTGGGATGAGGCGATAGCGGGCTTTGTCCCCGGCGGCACGCTGCCGGTTGGGATGGTTGTGGCCGGATCCACAAACGGCACCTATGGCACCGGGGCTTGTCTGGCCGAGGGCCGCAGCGTCGCAAATGCTGTTGTCAAAGACCTGGGCTTCGCGGCCTCTCGTGCGGGTGCTGCCAAAGCCGACGATGAACCGTCAGATGTAACTGCCTTTTGGCACGTCAAAGACAGCCCTTCGCGGGCTTGGGTGGACCTGCAAAACGATGTGACCTCCAAAGACGTGAAGCTGGCGGAACAGGAAGGTTTCCGGTCCGTAGAGCACCTGAAACGCTACACCACGCTGGGTATGGCCACGGACCAGGGCAAAACGTCCAACGTGCTTGGCCTCGCGGTAATGGCTGATGCGCGCGGGCGCACAATCCAGGAAACCGGAACCACCATTTTCCGGCCACCGTATTCACCGGTGCCGCTTGGCGCTTTTGCGGGACGGGCCAAGGGCAAAGACTTCCGCCCGACACGTTTGACGCCAAGCCACGATTGGGCTGCGGAATACGGGGTGTCGATGGTCGAAAGTGGTCCATGGATGCGCGCGGAATGGTATCCACGATCAGGTGAGACCACCTGGCGGGACAGTTGTGACCGAGAGGCTGCAAACACTCGCGAAAAGGTTGGCGTCGCGGACGTGACCACGCTTGGCAAGATTGACATTCAAGGCAAAGACGCGACCGATTTCATCAACCGGGTCTATTCCAACGGGTTCGCAAAACTGGCGGTTGGCAAAGTCCGCTACGGTTTGATGCTGCGCGAAGACGGAATGGTCATGGACGACGGCACGACGGCGCGTCTGGGCGAAAATCACTACGTCATGACCACAACCACTGCAAATGCTGTGGGGGTCTACCGACATCTCGACTTCTGCCGTCAGTGCCTTTGGCCGGATATGGACGTCCATATTATCTCGGTCACCGACAGCTGGGCACAATTTGCCGTCGCCGGTCCGAAGTCGCGCGACTTGTTGCGTAAGATTGTGGATGCAGACATCGACATCTCGAACGAGGCATTCCCGTTCATGGCCTGCGCGGACATCACCGTGTGCGGCGGCACTCCCGGACGGCTTTTCCGGATCAGTTTTTCGGGCGAATTGGCCTATGAGATTGCCGTCCCCAGCCGTTATGGTGACAGCTTCATCCGTGCGCTGATGGCGGCGGGTGAGGAATTTGGCGTCATGCCTTATGGGCTGGAAGCGCTCAGCGTTATGCGGATCGAAAAAGGCCACGCGGTCGCCAATGAGCTGACCGGCCAAACCACAGCCCGAAACTTGGGGTTGGGCCGGATGGTCAGCGACAAGAAGGACTCTATCGGCGCCGTCTTGTCCCGCCGAGAGTATCTGAACCGCGACGACGTTTGGCATCTGGTTGGCCTGCAACCTGTTGATAAATCTAAGAAGTTGAGCGCGGGGGCGCACTTCCTTGATAAAGACGCTGAGCCGACAATGGACAATGATCTGGGATGGATGACCTCGGTCGCGTATTCACCGGCGCTGGGCCATTCCATCGGCATCGGGTTTGTCAAACGCGGCGGTAAGCGGTTCCATGACGTGGTGCGCGCCTGGGACGGCGTGCGTGGCGAAGACATAGAGGTTGAGATTGTGCATGCGCACTTTGTCGACCCAGAAGGGGAGCGGTTGCGTGGCTGAGTTTACCTTGGAGGCAAAACCCGTCCTTGGCGGGTTTACGAAAGACTGGTCTGGCACGACCCTGACCGAACTTACCAATCTGGCCGCTGTTGCAGTGTCAGTGCCGGCCGGCGGAGAAAAGAAACTCTCAGCCGCGTTGAAGAAATCTTACGGTGACGGCGTGCCCGCCGTTGGGGAAAGTTACGTGTCGAAAGACGGCGCGCGGGTAGTCGGGTTTGCCCAAGATCAAATGATGGTCCTTTGGGATCACCCCCCTCACGGCGGTGTAGCGACGGTTTCAGGCCAACTTGGGGATACGGGCTACTTTGTGGAGCAGACGTCGAACTGGGTATTCCTGGAGCTTTCCGGCCCGCTCAGTCGGGCATCCTTGGAACGTCTTAGCGCGCTGAACCTGCACCCGGATGTGTATCCGGTCGACCGGGCCGAGCGTACAATCATGGAGCACATGGGCGCGTTGGTCGTTCGGACCGGCGAGGACACATTCCTGCTTGCTTCAGCCAGTTCAAGCGCGCGCAGCTTTGCCCATGCGGTTGAAACATCGCTGGATTGGGTGAGCTGACCTAAAAAGGCGTGATGCCACTTGCGCGGCTAACTGCGCAGGTGCGTGATGGAGTTATTCCATCAAATGGCGCGCGCGTGCCCCGCGTTCGATTGCAGCAGCTGCAAGCCGGTCAATAGCCAGCTCATATCGCATTTCTTCCAGAAACCGCAGTTCCCCCTCGCGGGTGCGCCCATCGCTTGCTGCCACATCACAGCAAAGCGCATAAGCCGTTTCGATGAACCGCTCTGGCAGGGCGTTTTTCACAAGTCCGAAAAAGGCATCAAGCCCGTCTTCGTCTTCAAAAAGGTCGGCAACCGTTTGGCTGACCACGTTCAGCCGGTCATCGTCGGCATAGTTACCAAAAATCGGCAGGTGGTTCACGATCCGCTCAATCGACAACAACTCCAGCGTTCGGATGCGCTCATCTGATATGGATGTGGCCACCATCAACGCCACCAGTGCGTCCTGCAAAGACCACGGACTTTCAGAGATATCTTGGTCTTTCATGTGCACACCCACCGTTGTTGCGAGGCTTGATCATATTGACGGGCGACGGACGCGGCAATAGGTGGGGCGCGGTATCACCTCCGTTTAAGGAATAACGTTATGTCAGATCTGCGCGACGCCGCGATGCAATCGAAAGCCTGGCCTTTCGAGGAGGCGCGCAAGATCGTCAAACGGTATCAGAAGGCGCCTCCCGAAAAAGGATACGTGCTATTTCAGACCGGCTACGGCCCGTCGGGCCTGCCCCATATCGGAACCTTTGGTGAGGTGGCGCGCACTACCATGGTGCGCCGTGCGTTTGAGATGATCAGCGACATCCCAACCCGATTGATCTGTTTTTCCGACGACATGGACGGCTTCCGAAAAGTGCCGGGTAACGTGCCCATGCAAGAAGAGTTGGCGCAAGACTTGCATCTGCCACTAACCAAAGTGCGCGACCCGTTTGGAACCCATGAAGGCTTCGCCCAGCACAACAACGCGAAGCTTCGCGAATTCCTCGACAGTTTTGGGTTTGAGTATGAATTTGCCTCGTCGACTGACTATTATACCTCGGGTCGCTTCAATGAGATGCTGCTGATGGCGTTGGAACGGTTCGACAAGATCATGGCGATCATGCTGCCTACTTTGGGGGAAGAACGTCAGGCGACTTATTCCCCATTCCTACCGGTCAGTCCAAAGACCGGGCACGTGTTGCAGGTGCCAACGCTGGAGCGCAACGTGGAAAAAGGCACTATCGTCTATGAAGAGCCAGACGGCGAAAGGGTCGAAGTCCCGATCACTGATGGCCACGTGAAACTGCAATGGAAGCCTGATTGGGCGATGCGTTGGGCCGCGCTCGGCGTGGACTATGAAATGTCGGGCAAAGACCTGATCGACAGCGTTACGCAAGCCACCAAAATCTGCGGTGCGCTGGGCAAACAGCCGCCAATTTCGCTGACCTATGAGCTTTTCAACGATGAAGAGGGCAAAAAGATCTCGAAGTCGAAAGGCAACGGGATCGCGATGGAAGATTGGCTGAAGTATGCGAGCCCAGAATCGCTACAGCTTTATATGTTCCAAAAGCCAAAGACCGCGAAGCGTCTCTACTTCGACGTGATCCCACGGGCTGTGGATGAATACCATCAGCACTTGCGTGGCTATGCTGGCCAGGACGCAGCGCAAAAGCTGGCCAACCCGGTTTTCCACATACACGGCCACAATGCGCCTGCGTCTGATATGGTTGTGCCTTTTGCAATGTTGCTGAACCTGGCCGGGGTCGCCAACGCAGAGACGGCGGATCAGATGTGGGGTTTTATCAGAAAGTACGCGCCTGACACGTCGCCAGAAACGCATCCCGGGCTCGATGCTGCGGCAGGTGCAGCCGTGCGATACTTCCATGACTTCGTGAAACCCGCGAAGGTTTATCGCGCGCCCACAGATCAAGAACGCGCTGCGCTGCAAGACCTGGCCCGCGCGCTCAAGGACCCGTCGCTGGCGCGTGACATGATTGTGCAAAAGAACGCGGCGATGGGTAACGAAGACCCGTTGCCGGAATTGGATTTCACCGATGATGAGGCTTTGCAGTCAGTGGTCTTCGCAGTGGGCAAAAACCACGGTTTTGAGCCCCTACGCGCCTGGTTCGCGGCGATTTACGAAGTTTTACTGGGCGAAACCCAAGGGCCTCGCTTCGGCGGCTTCATTGCGCTTTACGGAATAGACGAAACGGTGGAGTTGATCGAAGCAGGACTTGCAGGAGAGTTAGGCTAGATCTTCGGCCGTTAGATTGTAGGCTTTGCCAAACCCACCGTTCAACGCGGCGGAATGGATGTTGAACTGTACCAAGTGAAAGTCCGCAAAATCAAAGTAGAGTTTTGCTTTGGGGTATTGCGAAAGATAGCAGTCGCGCGCGGGTCCGGATTTTTCCAAAAATTCCGCGCGCGCTGTCACCGATAGGCGCGGATGGGTCAGTGGATCGCCTTTGGCAGCCGGTTCCCCCACCAAAAGCCCGCAAGCCGGGTTGGCCCGCAGCGCGCGGGTATGTGCGGACAGGTCTGATATCACCGTAACTGGCGCACCGGAAAGTCCAATGGTTATTCCAATGCGTGTCACCAAAGGCGCCCCAGTTTCCAGTTCCATGAAAGCGAGCGCGGCGTAGCGGGCATCTTTTAGTAGTGTCTGGGCTTGAACGCGCGCATCCTCGTTTGTTTCGCGAATTGGTGTTGTTTTGACCATGTTGAAGCCGCTCAATTCGAACTTTGGATCCCTAAGGCGTTTGACATCGAAGGGAGGCAATCACTACCTATTATTCAGATTACTGTTAATTTGGAGCATTAGAATGAAGGAATCTACTCCTATCCTCTTGGCGATTTTTTGCGCGGCCGGCTTGTTTTCCACACCTGCGCTCGCGAAATCCTATAAATGCAAGGTGCAAGTCGGTGGCACGCAATGGACTGTGAATTTCAGCAAAAGCAATGTTTCCGCCGCCGGGGGCAGTTTCAAAGGCAAGCAAGTGGGTCCAAAAGCCTTGAGAGTCACCGCCTACGGCGAAGTTTGGACAATGCATCCTAAGGGTAAGATTGTAGGCCGTCAGGGAGGAAAGCATCGATGCGATATGGGAAAAGTCATCAGTGCATTTAGTGGCGGTTAAAATTTAAGTTTCCAAGACTTTGGGGACTTGTTTGATGCGCTTTCAACTCTTCCGCCTGGTTCTCAAAACGCTTACACCTTTGGCGCAGATAGCTGCCACAGTAGCTGTCCTTTGTACCATTTTCCCGGTTGATTTCTGGCCGCTGACCTTTTAGTGCGCGCGCATCGCAATTTATCGGCGTCTCATTCGGAGGTGCGGGTTTGACAGACGTGGCTGAAAGAGGCCGCGCGATTGATCCCGGAGAGGCTC
>JBCCET010000095.1:0-13227 GCA_039030095.1 Pseudomonadota bacterium
TGAACAGTTTGCTGCATCTGGATGGTACAGGCGCGTTGGTGGCGGACTACGATAAACACCACTTGGTCCCGTTCGGTGAATTTGTACCGCTAGGCGATCTGGCTGGACGACTGGGCATCCACGGACTGGCGGCCAATGATGGAATGGGGTTTCAAGCTGGAACAGGGCCAAAACTCATTGCGGTGGAAGGCGTGCCCGCCTACATTCCGTTGATCTGCTACGAGGCGATATTCCCAGCATACGCCTGGTCCGAAAGCGGCCGTCCTGGCTGGCTGCTGCACATCACCAACGATGCCTGGTTCGGCAATTTTGCGGGTCCGTACCAACACCTAGTTCAAGCGCGCGCGCGTGCGATTGAACAGGGTCTGCCCATGGCGCGTGCAGCGAACACGGGCATCTCTGCCATGATTGATCCTTACGGACGCATCACGGCCCATGCGGCTTTGGGGATCGAAGGCTACGTGGATGCGGCATTGCCAGCTGCCTTGGACCCGACCGTCTATTCCCGTTTTGGCAGGGCGCCGTGGATGATAGCCATAGCGATGCTTTTCGGCATGCTTCTGATCCAACGCCGTACAAGGCGTTAAGATTCAGATTGACCCAGGCATACCCTGCGCCTAGAGGGTTCTGACCGGCTGCCACAACGGCTTCCTGACGTGGCACGAAAACAGGTAACGGAGCGCTTTCCATGGCACGTAACAACTACATCTTTACTTCCGAATCCGTATCGGAAGGACATCCAGACAAAATCTGTGACCGCATTTCAGACGCTGTGCTCGACGCGTTTCTAAATCAGGAAGAAATGGCCCGTGTGGCCTGTGAAACCTTCGCTACCACAAACCGCGTTGTGATCGGCGGTGAGGTTGGCTTGTCATCTGATGACAAGACACGGGCGGCCATCGCAGCCGTGGACGAGATTGCCCGCGACTGCGTGCGTCAGATTGGCTACGAACAGGATGGCTTCCACTGGAAAACCATGGAGGTGGGCAACTACCTGCATGAGCAATCGGCCCACATCGCCCAGGGTGTTGACCGCGACGGCGCCGGTGACCAGGGCATCATGTTTGGCTACGCCGTGAACGAAACGCCGGAGCTGATGCCGGCACCGATCCAGTACTCCCACGCAATTCTGCGCACCCTGGCAGAGGCCCGCCACGCCGGCGACACACCGCAGCTTGGCCCGGACGCAAAATCCCAGCTGACCGTGAAATATGTGGATGGCAAGCCCGTTGGCGTGACCTCTATCGTTCTGTCGACCCAGCACCTTGATGCATCGATGTCGTCTGACGATGTGCGCGCCGTGGTGGAACCCTACATTCGCGACACCCTGCCAGACGGTTGGATCAGCGCAGATACCGAATGGCACGTGAACCCAACCGGTGCGTTCGTGATCGGCGGTCCTGATGGCGACGCTGGCCTGACCGGGCGCAAGATCATCGTGGACACTTACGGCGGCGCGGCTCCGCACGGTGGCGGTGCGTTTTCCGGCAAAGACCCGACCAAAGTGGACCGGTCCGCCGCTTATGCTGCCCGCTATCTGGCGAAAAACGTTGTGGCTGCCGGCATGGCGGACCGTTGCACAATCCAGCTCAGCTACGCCATCGGTGTTGCCAAACCGCTGTCGATCTATGCCGACACCCACGGCACCGGCGAGGTGGAAGCGTCAGCCATCGAAAAGGCCGTTGGCGACGTAATGGACCTGACCCCGCGCGGCATCATCGAGAAACTGGGCCTGCGCAAACCAATCTACCAGCGCACCGCAGCTTACGGCCACTTTGGCCGAGCGGCATCAGCCGACGGTGGGTTCAGTTGGGAACAAACCGACCTCGTAGAAGCCCTCAAAAAAGCGGTTTGAGTCTAATGGCACTCCGGACACCGATCCGGGGCTCAGCCTTTTACAAACAGGGTATCCGCACAAGTTTCAGGTAAACGTTGTGCGGAAACCTGTGTTTGGTGACGACAATCTTCGAATCCAGAATTCGGAAGCAATCACCGGCCTTGGCCAGCGTTACCGCAGGTGAAGACACTTTCTCCGTCTTGCGACCCAATGTCGGGCTATCTCGATTGACATCCTGTGCGTACACCATCTGCCCTTCCATCCGTTCAAGAACCGAATTGAACGCCTGCAAAGCCTCTGCGCCCGTCGCACCCTTAAAACCGGTGAAATCGTGTTCTGGCGCCCAAAGAAAATGATAGAAATTATTGCGGCCCTGGGTGACAGAGATCTGATTTTCGCCGGGCTTGATGTCCAACTCCACGGCAAAGTACCACGCTTGCAGGCCAAATCTCTCCGCCAGCCAGCGTTCAAAACCCGGTGAAATGAAAAAGACAACAGTCCCCAAAATAGCCAACGCGGCTGCGCTGTCCCGGAAAAAGGAAAGGCAACGGTTGATGGTATCCATCCACATGACGGCTCCTTTACGTTGGGCTGAGCTTGCACCATTTGCTTAAGCAGACCAACGTCGGCTCTGAGCCCAAAGCGTCGAATGCTACAAGATCAACCAATGTCGGGAAACCGGACAATCACAAAGCGCTGAACGACGCTAGTTATGGATCAGCGCATTTTCCCACTCTGAGAGAAACTTGGTTCGCTTCAAAGTATCAAGAAATGTCATCAAGGCCGGTTCCAGGGCAATAGTTGCGCGTTCGGTGCCATTCTCTCTGTCGCGAAGCGGTGGCAGCGCTCGTGCTGCATCCGTCGGACTGGATTGATATGTGAGAATAAACTGAATGAAACGCTGGGCTGGCACCGATTCTTCAGACTCCCTAGAGACCAGTGCTGTCCGCATCATTGTCGTCGGAAAGTCGGAGGGCAGTACGATTTCAAGGGTGGTCTGGCTTTCGGCACGCGCTTCGGCATAGCTGCCAAGCACATTGTATGCTACCGCGATGGTTCCATTGGTGAGGTCGTCGATCATCTCGCCAGAACAGCAGTAAAGCCGGGCATCAAGCCCACCCATCACTTCCATTAGCCGCCAGAAAGTCTCGGACGCCCGCGCGTCTTGTGTCGCGAAGAGATAGCCCAGCCCGGATTGACGAACATCGTAGGTTCCAATGCGACCACGAAACACCTCAGGACGCGCACGCAATGCCTCGATTAGTTCTTGCCGTGACCCAGGGATTGGCAGCCCTTCGAAAGCGGCCCGGTTTATGACGATCGCGGCCGGCTCCGAAGTAAAGGCGAATAGGCTTTGGCGCCATTGCGCCCAAGCCGGATGCGAAACGCCTTCCAGTTCCAGTGCGTATCCGTCGTTCGTAAGCTTGAACTGAAGGTCCATAGCACTGGAAATCGCAATGTCGAAAGCGTCGGGTGTTCTCCGAAATCGCCGGTCGATATCCGCTGTGCCGGTAACCAGATACTCGATGGCAATATCCGGATTTCGGGAGACGAAGGCCTCGATCAGCGGAGCAAACAAATCCGTGTCCGTACTGGAGATGATACGCAGGGTCGTTGTCGCTTGTGCCTCGTTGAATATTTGCCGATCTTCCCAATCCTGCGCCCATCCGGCGCCACAGAGGAAGACCAAAATTAAAGCGATAAGGTTACGCACGCGCCGCCCTCCTGCTGGTTCTCTAGGTCGATTCCGCCGCCATGGGCCGTGGCGACATCCCGGGCAATGGTCAGCCCCAAGCCCGAACCAATCGTGTCTTTCGCATTTGCCCCACGCTGAAAACGGGTGGTCAGAGTCTCGATCTCGTTCGTCGGAAAGCCGGGCCCGTGATCGCAGACCGTAATCTGTGGCCCGGATGTTTCGGAAACGGTGATCTCGATGGAGCTTTCTGCGGGACCGTACTTCATCGCGTTGTCGATCAGATTGCGCAGGGCGTTTTGGATCAGGACAGGGTCGCCCGAATAGGGAACACGCGGACTACCCAGCAGGGTGATCGAAAGGTCCTTCATTTCCGCGATCGGAGTCATTCTCTGAGTCAGGTCCCGTGCCAGTTCGACAAGGTCGATGTTTTCACGCTCCAGATGGTCCGCTCGGAAAGTGATCATGGCGTGATCCAGAAGCTGGCCTGCGGCGCGTGAACTTTCGTCGATGGCTTTCACCATGGACCGCATTGCCTCGCGGTTTTCCTCTTTGTCGACGCGCTGCAAGGTCGCTTCGGCATAAGATCGAACGGTCGCTAGCGGCGTTCGAACCCGATGCGCAGCTTCTGCAATGAAGTCCTCCGACTGGCTCAATGATTGATCGAGCCTTACCATCAGCGAGTTCAGCGAACTTACTAAGGGTACCATTTCGCGGGGGACGGGTTTTGTGAATGGGCTCAAGTCCTGTGGTCCCCGTCGCGTGACAGAGTTTGTAAGCTTGCCAAGCTGGCCGATGGTGGCCGACGTGGCCCAAAAGGACAGTGCCACCGCCAGCGCAAAAAAACCGATGCCCAAGAGGGCTGCGTTGCGGGAAATCTGATCAAGCGTTTCGGAAAGCGCGTCTTGAGTTTGGGCAAGAACTATCTGGATTTCGGTGCGTCGATTTGCTCCGATTAAGGTGCGGCTTGCGTTGACTGTTCGAACCTTCGAGCCGCGTATCTGATAGGTTTGAAAGGTCTGATTGTCTTCGAATGTCAGTTCCTCATAACCAGACAGGAATTCACCGTCCTGCAAAATAGCGTAGAACACGCGGTCGTCTGCGGAGGTGCTGAGCATCGAAAAGGCCGAGTACGGCAGGTCGAGTTCAACCACACCTTCCAGAATTGTTGCGGCGTCGAGCATAGACGTGGCTGACGCCTCAAGGATGTTGTCCTGTCCCTGTTGCGCCACCTGCACCGCATAGTTTCGCACGGTGAAGAAAAGAAGCAAGGCGAGGACCGCTGCACCTCCGATCAGGGTCAGCACCAGCCGGTTTCTGAGCGATCCTGATACAGCAATGCTATCCATCGTGCTCCAACCGATAGCCTAGACCGCGCAGCGTCGTGATCCTGACGTTTGAGGCTGACAGGTGTTTACGCAAGCGACCGATGTACACTTCAATCGCGTTCTCCGAGACATCTTCGTCGTAGGAAAACAACCGGTCGGCCAACTTGTTTTTGGAAAAGATTTGGCCCGGTGCGTTGAGGAACAATTCCAGAAGGCGCAACTCGCGATTGCGCATTTTGACGGCTTCGCCCCTGACTGTCAGGTGGCCCGCGACTGGGTCGAAAACGACGCCGCCGATCTCTATTGTCGTCTTGGAGTTGCCGGATTTACGCCGGAGAACGGCGCGGCAGCGGGCCTCTAGCTCGGCGTGATCGAACGGTTTGGTGACATAGTCATCGGCTCCCAGATCAAGCGAACCGATTCGATCCGACACCTGGCTTCGGGCGGTCAGAACGATCACCGGTGTGTCCAAATCACTGGCGCGATGATGTTCCAGGAATGTGCGACCATCGCCATCGGGCAGCATGATATCCAAAAGGATCAGGTCGTACTGCCCGGTCGCAACGAAAGCCGACGCATCCTCCAAATTTGGTGCATGATCAATGACATGACCAGCCATCTCCATACGTGAGAGGATGGCGTTGGCAAGGTCCTGATTGTCTTCGACCAGTAGGAACTTCATCGCCCCTCCGGACGCATTTTTGGTGTGACAGGTTGGTGTCAGGTTGACGTGCACTCTTCATCCTCAACTGAGCCGCCATGCGGACAGTTGTCAAATGGGAGGACACTATGTCGAATTTTGAACTGGGCCGTCGGGCCCTTCTTGCGGCTGTGGCCGCTTTTGGTCTTTCTGGTCCCGTGGTGGCCGACGGCCATCAAGTGCTGGACAGCATCCACTTTCTGATCCCCGGCGGCGCTGGCGGCGGCTGGGACGGCACGGCCCGCGGAACGGGCGAAGCCCTGACCAAAGCCGGTCTCGTTGGAACGGCTTCCTACGAAAACATGTCGGGCGGCGGTGGTGGCAAGGCCATCGGGTTTTTGATCGAGAACGCCGACAGCAACCACGGCACGCTGATGGTCAATTCGACCCCCATCGTGATCCGATCGCTGACCGGTGTATTCCCGCACAACTTCCGTGACCTGACGCTGGTCTCGGGCACTATCGGTGACTACGCTGCCATAGTCGTTGGCAAGGACAGCCCGATCAACTCGATGGATGATCTGATCGCGGCCTATGACGCCGATCCGAGTGCAACCGCCATCGGCGGTGGTTCGGTTCCGGGTGGCATGGACCATCTGGTGGCCGCTATGGTGATGGAAGCTGCTGGCAAAGATGCGCTGGGCGTGAAGTACATCCCGTATGACGCGGGCGGCAAAGCCATGGCAGCGCTTCTGTCGGGCGAGATCGCGGCATTGTCGACGGGCTTCTCGGAAGCGGTCGATCTGGCCGATGCCGGCGAAGTTAAGATCATCGGCGTAACCTCGGACGAGCGCATCGATGCGGCCCCTGACGCCATGACCATGAAGGAACAGGGCATCGATACAACTTTCGTAAACTGGCGCGGGTTCTTTGCCGCACCGGGTCTGCCGGATGACAAACTGGCCATGTACCAGGACGCCATTGCCAAGATGTACGACACCGAAGAGTGGGAAGCCGTACGCGCGCGCAATGGCTGGGTCAACATCCACAACTCCGGCGATGACTTCCTGACTTTCCTCGAGGCGCAGGAAAAGACAATCGGTGACTTGATGAAGAAGCTCGGCTTCCTTTGAAGATGTCACGAACGAACGGATCAGAGCGGGCCCCGCTCTGATCCAGCCAGTCATTGGGAGGGGAATATGGCATTAGATCGCTGGATAGCGTTGGTTTTGTTAGGAATATGCTTGGCCTATGGCTATGCAGCCTGGTTCACCATGGATGGCAGCCTTGCTCCTTTCATGAAACGCAATCCGATCTGGCCAAGCACCTTCCCCAAGGTCTTGTCTACCCTCGGAATCATCGCAACGCTCTTGATCCTGCTTGGAGTAGAAAAGAGCACCCCGAAAGAGGCGGACATCGACTATCGCCGGTTGGGGGAGTACCACGTCGGTCAGGCCTTGCTGCTGCTGGGGTTGATGGTGGTCTATGCGCTGTGCCTTCGTCCGTTGGGCTTTCTAATCTCGACATCGGCGTTTCTGATCCTCGGCTCGTACATCTTGGGCGAGCGCAAATGGCACATCATGCTGCCCGTCGCCCTGATCGCGACCGTCTTTGTCTGGTACCTGGTGCAGGAAATTCTTGGCATCTACATGCGCCCATTGCCGGGCTTTCTAGGAGGTTAACCGATGCTTGAAGGACTGCTGATTGGCCTGACGACTGCGCTTTCAATCCAGAACCTGTTGATGGTCATCGCTGGGTGTCTGATTGGGACATTCATCGGAATGCTTCCGGGACTGGGACCGATGTCGATTATCGCGATTATGATCCCAGTCGCCATTTCCATGGGCGATCCGTCCGCCGCTCTGATCCTGCTCGCAGGCGTATATTACGGCGCAATATTCGGCGGTTCGACCTCTTCGATCCTCTTGAACGCGCCGGGTGTCGCGGGCACCGTTGCTTCCAGCTTTGACGGCTACCCGATGGCCCGGCAGGGCAAGGCAGGCAAGGCGCTGACCATCGCCGCAATCGCAAGTTTTGCGGGCGGGACAATTGGTGCACTCTTGCTCATGGTCTTCGCCCCTGCGCTTTCATCCGTAGCGCTGTTGTTCCATTCGGCGGAGTACTTCGCCTTGATGGTCGTGGGCTTGTCCGCCATCGCCGCCTTTGCAGGTACCGGCCAAGTTGCCAAAGCCATGATCATGACGATCCTTGGGCTGATCATGGCCACCGTCGGAGAAGGGGCATTGTTCAACCTGCCGCGCTTCACGATGGGGATCATGGACCTGCAGTCCGGGTTTGGCTTCATCACGCTGGCCATGGCCATGTTCGCCTTGCCGGAAGCCCTGTTTCTGGTGTTGAAACCGAAGGACCTCCAGGGCGATGACGGCGAAATCAAAGACCTCCGCATTACGGGATCTGAAGCCAAGGCTATCGCGCCGGTCATCGGGCGGCAATCGTTGCAAGGGTTCTTTATCGGAGTCTTGCCAGGTGCAGGGGCCACGATCGCCAGCTTTCTGGGCTACGCGGTTGAACGCAACATTGCGCCAAAGGACGAGCAGGAGGAGTTTGGCAAAGGTTCGATCAAAGGCCTTGCCGCTCCGGAAACCGCAAACAACGCGGCCTGCACCGGTTCCTTCGTTCCTCTCTTGACCCTTGGTATTCCCGGCTCGGGCACCACAGCCATTCTACTTGGCGCGCTCATAGCCCTCAACGTCACACCCGGGCCACGCCTGATGATCGACGAACCGCAGATTTTCTGGGCCGTCATCATGTCAATGTTCATCGGCAATCTGGTGCTGCTGATCCTCAACCTGCCGCTGATCCCCTACATCGCCAAAGTGCTCGCGGTGCCGCGCAACTACCTGATCCCATTTATTCTGTTCTTCACGCTGATGGGCGCGTACATCGGGCAGAACAACGCCACCGAGCTTCTGCTGCTGGTCGGCTTTGGCATCTGCGCCACTGCGTTGAAGTTCGCGGACTACCCGCTTGCTCCACTACTGATCGGCTTCATTCTTGGGGGCATGATGGAAGACAACTTTGCGCGTTCAATGCAGCTTTATGACGGTGTTGCCTTCATCTGGGAGCGTCCCATGACGCTAGCGCTCTTGGTTATCGCTGCAATTCTGGTCGTACTGCCAAGCTATCGCGCGCGACGCGCGAAAGCTCGAGCGGAGGGCGTTGCCGAGGGCGATTGAACATCTTTGAATTGGTCGAGGTTTGGTGCTGGTGTCCGATCAATTTTAGCATCGAAATTTCACTCACAGAACAGCGAAAGCGGACCTTCATTCCCTTCCATGCAAGGGCAGCTTTGTCCGCTGAGTTACCACAAAGGCTCCAATTCTTGCTTCATCCGCACTGAAACATGGCCAAAGCGACTTTTCTAGAGGTCCTTCGTCCAGTAGAGCGTCGCCATGACAAAATCAGGTAACAGCCCCAGCGGTGCGCCGTGGCGCAACTTTTACGGTCGGGTGAAAGGAAAGACCTTTCATGCCAGCCAAAAGCGATATTGGGACGAAGAATTGCCGAAATGGCAGGTTCCCAACATTGATTGGCAAGACAATCCAGACCGCGCGGTGATTGATCTGTCAGCGCATTTTGGCAACGCACCGGTTTGGCTGGAAGTGGGTTTTGGGTCCGGGGAACATCTGGTTCACATGGCCCAGCAATATCCCGATGTCGGCTTTATTGGGGTCGAGCCGTTTTTGAATGGTGTTGCCACGCTATTAGGCAAAATCCGGCGTGTAGGCGTGACAAACATCCGGGTTCACCCAGGCGATGCCCGTGATCTGATGGATGTTCTACCTGTCGGTTCGATTGACCGGGCATTTCTGCTCTACCCAGACCCCTGGCCCAAGAAAAGGCACCACCGGCGCCGGTTTGTAACGCAAGAACACTTGCGCCCGCTGGCGTGCACAATGCGGGCCGGGGCAGAGTTGCGTGTGGCGACAGATATCGCAGATTACGTCCGCCAGACTTTGGTGGAAGTGCCGCAAGCCGGATTTTCCTGGACCGCACAAGGTGCGCAGGATTGGCGCCGGCCATGGGAGGATTGGTTGTCGACCCGATATGAGCAAAAAGCCATCCGCGAAGGCAGGCCGCAGCACTATCTGACGTTTCAGCGTGACCCGTCGCTGGACGCCGCCGGGGCGCTGGGCTAATCCGACGCGAAGCTCTACGAAAGGCGTAAGATGTCAGGCCACGGCACCCCAATCCCGATGACGGCGCGCAAATCCCCCCCGCTAAAAGGCGTGGCGCGGGTTCCGGGGGATAAATCCGTTTCCCATCGCTCGTTGATCCTCGGCGCGCTTGCGGTGGGTGAGACGCGGATATCAGGCTTGTTGGAGGGGCAAGACGTGCTCGATACGGCCAAGGCGATGGCCGCCTTCGGGGCAGAGGTTACTCAGCACGGTGATGGTGAATGGTCGGTCCACGGCGTCGGCACCGGCGGCTTTGCCGAACCAGAAGACGTGATCAATTGCGGCAATGCAGGCACCGGGGTCCGGCTGATCCTGGGTGCAATGGCCACCAGCCCGATAAGTGCGACTTTCACTGGGGATGCATCGCTGCGATCCCGGCCTATGGCGCGGATCACTGACCCGCTGGCACTTTTTGGGGCCCAATCATATGGCCGCACAGGTGGTCGCCTGCCGTTGACCATCGTGGGGGCCGCTGAACCTGTGCCCGTGCAATACACGTCACCGCACGCCAGTGCGCAGATCAAATCGGCGGTTCTGCTGGCTGGCCTGAACGCACGTGGCGAAACCGTCCTGACAGAAGCGACCAAAACCCGCGATCATTCCGAACGGATGCTGAAAGGTTTTGGGGCAGAGATTGAAACCGTCAAAGTCGCAGATGGATTTGCCATCCACCTGCAAGGCCAGCCGGAGTTGCGGCCTCAGACCATTTCCGTTCCGCGCGATCCATCCTCGGCCGCATTTCCGGTGTGCGCCGCATTGATCGTTGAAGGGTCGGACATCACGGTGCCCAACATCGGGCTTAACCCTACGCGTGCCGGGCTCTTTACAACCCTCCGGGAAATGGGTGCCGATCTGGTCTATGAAAACGAACGCGAAGAAGGTGGGGAACCAGTGGCCGATCTGCGTGTGCGTGCTTCTGCCTTAGCCGGGATAGAAGTTCCGCCCGAACGGGCTGCGTCCATGATCGACGAATACCCCATCCTGTCGGTGGTTGCTTCTTTCGCGGAAGGGAAAACCGTTATGCGGGGTATCAAAGAGCTGCGCGTGAAAGAAAGCGACCGGATTGATGCCATGGCCCGTGGCTTAGAGGCCAATGGCGTGAAAATCGAAGAAGGCGAAGACTTCTTGATTGTGCACGGTGGCGGCGGGTCTGTGCCTGGTGGAGGTCGTGCCAAAACACACCTCGACCACCGGATCGCAATGTCATTTCTGTGCCTTGGGTTTGCTGCAGACCGGCCGGTCAGTGTTGATGACGGTGGCGCTATTGCCACCTCGTTCCCAATATTCGAAGATCTGATGGGCGGTTTAGGCGCCCAAGTTATCAGGACCAACGCATGACGTTCATCGTCGCCATTGATGGCCCGGCTGCAAGCGGCAAGGGCACTATTTCTCAGGCAGTGGCTGAGGAATTTGGGTTTGCCCATCTCGACACGGGCATTCTTTACCGCATTGTCGGCCGCGAAGCTTTGGCGGATCTTGGCCCGGCACTCGATAGCGACGCGGACATCACAGCCATTGCTCAGAATATCAGCGTAGAGGATCTGGCCCGCACGGATCTGCGCACCGCTGCGGTGGCCGAAGCTGCCAGCCGTGTGGCGGTCATTCCAGGTGTTCGGACCGCTCTTGTGGAGTTTCAACGAGAGTTTGCCAAGCGCCCGTCGGGTGTCGTTATGGACGGTCGGGACATTGGCACGGTCATCTGCCCAGACGCTGACGTGAAACTTTACGTTACAGCCAGTGCAGAGGCACGGGCGAAGCGGCGCACGGCTGAGTTGATCGGTCGGGGGGAAGATACCCAATTTGAAACCGTGCTCAAAGATGTCGAAGAACGGGATGCCCGCGATGCGGAACGCGCCACGGCGCCCATGCGCCCGGCAGAAGACGCCGTGACCTTGGACACGTCGGCTTTGTCAATTGATCAGGCGATTGCTGCCGCCGTGGAGGATATTATTAAAGTTTACAACTCAGATACTTAACGCTGTATCTTAAGGCCACGCGCTGCCCGTTCATCCAGCGGCGACAGGTCTTCGACCCCGGCACCTTGCAATCGTACCTCTCGCAGGCGCTCCAGCTTTGCCAAGGGTTTTACATTGGTCACAGGTGTCCCGCTTAGATCGAGAAAACGCAGACCCTTAAGGTTTGCTAACGGGCTGATGTCTTCGATCGCAGTGAGGCCGAGGTTTAGTTCTACCAGCAACTCCAGTTCCGCTATTGGTCGGATGTCGGTCACAAAGGTTCCGTCGAGGTGGAGAATTTTCATCACAAACAATTCGCGCAACGGTGAAAGGTCTTCGATCATCGTGCCGCCAAGCGTCAGCTCGTGCATTTCTTCCATACCACTGACCACTGATATGTCTGACACAAGTGTATCTGCAGCGTTTAGCCAATTTACTTTCTTGAGGGATTTCAAAGGGCTCAGATCGGAAACCAAAGTACCACGAATGGACAGCCGCCGCAGGTTTTTCAGGTTTGAAATGGGTGTCAGATCTTCAATGCCGGTATCATCTGCACCTAAATCTTCCAACCAAGGCATGCTTGCCAGTGGCGTCAAATCCGTGACGGGCGTTCCGTTTATGTACAAATGCCTTAGGGATTTGATCTTTGTCAGCGGGGTCAGATCCGTCACTGCTGTGTCGGACAAGGAAATCATGTCCACCCCCTGCATGGTGGACAACGGCGTCAAATCGACAATTGAAGACCCATCGAGGATCAGATCGCGAACTTCCGTCAGGCTAGATAGCTCTGACCAATCGTCCGCTTGCATGTTGCGCAGAGACAAAACACCTCGTTCAGACACAGCAACCCCGTTCACTGTTGTGCGGGCTGCGCTGTCTTCCACTTCTTCCTGGGGCAGTTGCAGATTGTCATTTTCCACAGGCACATTGACCTGCGCAAAGGCCAATGTGGGAAGAAACAGGAGGGAAATCAAAAATCGCATAGGTGTCCAATAGAGTCAGAGCAACGATTGGTCAAAAATGGAACCGTGCGACATCGCTTTCAAGCCTGATTACGCTAATAATTCACCTTCTATGCGGGCAACATCATCTGCGGTGGCACCAGAACCGACGCCAGTGCGCCGCCAAATCACCTGGTCCACCGTGCGCGCCCATTCTTGGCGTTTCAGATATTTGACTTCTGACAAGGGGATCCCGCTTTCGCTGTCTTGGGTTTGCAGGATTTGGGCGGCTTCTGTGCCATAAGTTGCAAACAAACGACGCACCAAATTACTGTCTGCATCGCGATGTGCGTTTTGGATTTCATCCAGCATTTGCTGCGCAAAAGGAGCATGAAAGTCACCGCCGGGCAACACTGCCGTCCTGGTCCATTTTTTGCCGATCATGTTCATAAACGGCGCCATTTCGGCCACCACGTTTTCGGCCAGAAGACGCGCATCGGCGGCTGATGTGGGGTCAACTTTGACCAAGGGCGCCTTTGATGTGTCGAGCGTGTATCCCGCCATGGTGTCAGCAGGTACGCTAATTTTTTCACTGATATATGCGGCCTCGGCGGGCGCATCGCGGGTGCCGACA
>JBCCET010000096.1:0-13050 GCA_039030095.1 Pseudomonadota bacterium
CAGCTCCAAGCTTCACCCGGCACGATAACGCAGGCCATCAGGAAGCCCCAGAAGCCCGCGATGATCAGCATCAATCCGGTAACGGTGAATGGCATGTTGTGGCCACCGATATGGTTGGCGGACCCGTCCGGGTTAAACTTGCCGATACGCGGCCCCAGGTTGATCAACACACCAAGGGCAAAGAAGCCCGCGACTGCGTGAACCAGTCCTGCAGCGCCAAAGTCATGAACGCCCCATTTAGTGACCAGCCAGCCGTCTGCGTGCCAACCCCAGGCTGCCGCAACAACCCAAGCGAAGGAGCCGAGCACCACAGCCAGGATGACAAAGCCAACGACCTGAATGCGTTCGATCACAGCACCCGAGAAGATCGAGGCAGTGGTCGCTGCAAAGAGCGCGAAGGCCCCCCAGAAAACGCCGGTTGACTGGTCAGCCATGTTCGGGCCAGCGCTCTCAGACCAAGGCCACGCAAATGCTGCGTATGTGGCGCCGGAAATCTCCATCGCCCCTTGGGAAAAGGTAAGGCCTGTTGGGAATCCCCAATAGACCCACCAGCCAAAGAAATAGAACGTTGGCATCATGAATGCGAAGGCCAGGATGTTTTTGATACCAGAGGCCAGCACGTTTTTCTGGCGCGATGCACCCATTTCATACGCAAGGAAACCTGCGTGAATGATGATCATCAGTGGTATCGAAAGATAGTAGTAGGTTTCGGCAAACATCGTGTTTGTCACGCCCGCTTTGCCTTCCAGTGCAGCAACCTTTGCTGCGAGTTCTGCGAGTTGTTCTTCCATGCTTTTTCTATTGCTCCCCGTTGGTGGCCATTCAGCTTCCTTTTACGTGCGACAAATGATGCACATTCTTAGCTGTCAGGAAAGAAATTTTAGCCAAATTAAACTTGTATTCATCTGAGGAGGTTGGATTTTTGGTCGAGGAATAGTTGCAAATCACGGCAAAAGCCGCGCTGTTTCCAGCGCGGCTTTTGTAATTCAAGGGGGAGCTTGGCGCTTTAGTAGCCGCCTTGACCCGGGATCCAGTTCGTTCCCGCCAGCGGCACTTGCGCCATGGCGGCTGCTTCGACCGTCAAGGCGCACAAGTCTTCTGGTTCCAGATTGTTCACATGGTTATGGCCGCAGGCCCGCGCCAGGGTTTGGCATTCCAGTGTCAGAACCTTGAGGTAGTTTTTCAAACGTCGACCGGCAGCGATCGGATCAAGCCGCTTCATAAGCTCCGCGTCCTGGGTCGAAATTCCGGCGGGGTCGCGACCTTCGTGCCAGTCATCATAAGCCCCCGCAGTGGTGCCGAGCGCGTTATATTCAGCCTCCCACTTCGGATCGTTGTCGCCGAGCGCCACCAGGGCTGCGGTGCCAATGGACACTGCATCAGCGCCAAGCGCCAGTGCTTTGGCCACATCTGCGCCGGTCCGAATTCCTCCAGAGAGGACAAGCTGTACCTGCCGGTGCATTCCCAGGTCCTGCAACGCCTGAACGGCAGGACGAATACAGGCGAGCGTCGGCTGCCCCACATGTTCGATGAACACATCTTGTGTGGCCGCAGTGCCGCCTTGCATGCCGTCCAGAACAACCACATCGGCCCCTGCTTTCACCGCAAGCGCAGTGTCATAATAGGGACGGGCCCCGCCGACTTTGATATAGATCGGAATGCGGCCCTGGGTGATTTCCCTAAGCTCAAGGATCTTGATTTCCAGATCGTCTGGTCCAGTCCAATCCGGGTGACGACAGGCCGACCGTTGGTCCACGCCCTGGGGCAAGTCGCGCATATTGGCGACGCGCTCATTGATCTTTTGGCCCAAAAGCATACCGCCACCGCCCGGTTTTGCGCCTTGGCCCACAACCACCTCAACCGCATCCGCGCGGCGCAGATCGTCGGGGTTCATGCCATAACGGGACGGCAAGTATTGATAGACAAGCTTGGTGGAATGGCCGCGCTCTTCTTCGGTCATGCCGCCGTCACCTGTGGTCGTGGACGTGCCTGCAGCGGACGCTCCACGCCCCAAGGCTTCTTTTGCCGGACCGGACAGGGAGCCAAAGCTCATCCCCGCGATGGTGATCGGAATGTCTAGCTTTATTGGATTTGTGGCAAACCGCGTGCCCAACGTGACGGATGTATCGCAGGTTTCACGATAGCCTTCCAACGGGTAGCGCGACATGGATGCGCCTAAAAACAGCAGGTCGTCGAAATGTGGCACCCGGCGTTTGGCACCGCCGCCGCGGATGTCATAGATCCCGGTTGCAGCGGCCCGCCGGATTTCGGCGTTCACCTCGTTGGAAAAGGTCCAGCTTTGGCGCGGTACGGTGCGGGGCGGGTTGTTGTCATCTGTCATCGGTGTCCCCTCAGTACGCAGGCGCGTTGTCGACGTCGAAATTGTAAAGTTTGCGGGCGGAGCCGTAGCGCCGAAACTCCTCCGGTTTGGCGTCGGCACCCGCAGTGGCCAACAGTTCTGTCAGCGCAGCCACATGTTCGGGTCGCATCTCTTTTTCGATGCAGTCCGCGCCCAGTGACTTCACGGATCCGCGTACAAAAAGCCGTGCCTCATAAAGACTGTCGCCAAGCGCGTCACCGGCATCGCCCAGGACAACTAGGTTGCCCTTTTGTGCCATGAACGCGGACATATGCCCAATGTTGCCGTGCACGACTATGTCGATGCCCTTCATCGAAATCCCACAACGCGACGACGCGTTGCCTTTGATCACCAGCAATCCGCCGTGCCCGGTGGCGCCTGCATACTGGCTGGCGTCTCCTTCGATGATCACTGTGCCCGACATCATGTTTTCAGCAACTCCGGGTCCGGTGTTGCCTTCAACAGTGACAGTGGCCTGTTTGTTCATGCCTGCGCAATAGTACCCGGTGGATCCTTTGACGGTGACCGAGATTGGCGCGTCGAGGCCCACTGCCATGGCATGGCTGCCCTTGGGGTTCACTATATCCCAGGCGTTTTCGTTAGCTTCAGGTGTTTGGCGTTGCAGCGTGGTGTTGAGTTCGCGGAGCGACATTTGTTCCAGATCGAGCGTTCCCATTCTATCGCTCCCAGAAATAAACGGTGGCGGGCTCAGGTTCCCACGTTTTTGCGGTTTCGATCCCCGGCAGATTTACAAGGGCACGATATTCTGACCCGAACGCTACGTATTGATCGGTTTCTGCCAGCACCGCCGGTTTGCACGCAATCGGGTCGCGTACCACGCCGAAGCCGTTTTTGGTGCCTACAACGAAGGTGTAGAACCCGTCCAAATCACCCAGTCCTGCCTCCAACGCTTCGCCCAGATTGGCGCCTTCCTGCATTTTCCAGGTCAGGTAGGCTGCGGCCACTTCGGTGTCGTTTTCCGTCTCAAAGTTCATACCTTGATGGATCAGGCGGCGGCGCAGGTTGTTGTGGTTCGACAAAGAGCCGTTGTGGACCAGGCACTGATCGGACCCGGTGGAAAACGGATGGGCGCCATTGGTGGTCACAGCGGATTCGGTGGCCATGCGCGTATGGCCAATGCCATGTGTGCCCGCCATTTCGCGCACGCCAAAGCGGGACACTACGCTATGGGGCAGGCCGACTTCCTTGAAAATTTCGATCGTTTCGCCCCGGCTCATGACCGTCATAGTCGGGAATTTCTCAGCGATGATCGCACGCAGTTCTGCGGTGCGGTCTGCCGCGAAGGTATAAATCGCGTGAGTGTCCTTGCGTTCAAACGCAACACCTGCACCCAGTTCGGCTGCCAGAGCGTCAAAATCCGTGTCCGGCTCACTAGACTGAACCGACACTTTGAAAGGGTGATCCGTTTCGGCCCCATAAACGGCAATGCCGGCCGAATCCGGTCCCCGGTCGGTCATGGTCACCAACATATCGCTGAGCATATCGCCCAACTTTGGCTCTAACGAGCTATCCTTAAGGAATAATCCCACGATTCCGCACATGTGCGACTCCCTTAGTTTCAATCTTCAGGTCATACTTACAGGAAAGAATGTTTCTTGACAGTAGAATCGATGTGGCGCCTGGAAGAGTATTCAGACCTACTGCGGGTAGCAAATTATTGACAGAAAACGGGCAGGCAGTTTGATCAATTCATCGGGCCCATGGGGGGCGTCCGCGTCAAACAGCAGCGAGTCTCCGGGTTGCAGCAAGTAGTGTTTGCCCGCGTGTCGGTACAGTACCTCACCTTCAAGCATGTAAAGCAGTTCAATGCCATCGTGCTGAAAGATCGGAAAGACGTCGGACTTGTCCGACAAGGTGATCAGATAGGGTTCCATTAACACGCCCGTGGCGTTTGAACCCAAATGCCCCAGCAGCTGATATTGGTGGCCAGCTCGTGTTCCGGCCCGCTCAATCTCCAGCGCTTCGCCGTTTTTGATATGCGCCGCCTCGCGTGCTTCTTCGTAGCGCTTGAAAAAGGCGGTGATCTGCACGCTCAACGCATCAGCAATGATCTGCAAGGTTGTAAGGGAAGGGGACGTGTTGCCGTTTTCAATCTTGGACAACATCCCCATGGACAGGCCGGTGCGGTCCGCCAGGTCTGCTACAGTCATTTCTTGTTGTTTGCGATAGGTGCGCACCTCTCGGCCTATGGCCACTTCAAGATTTTTCTCAGAATAGTCCCGGACCTTATGGGGGTCCTGTTTTAAGATGGCGCGCCGCATGGATGGTCTCCTCTCGCGGGCCAAGGCCCCGTGGCCGCAGCGGTAACGCCCAATGGTAGTGGCGTGTTTGCGACGCGTCCATAGGTGCAGGGTGCAAAACTGCGCCGTAATATGTCCCCTGCAGCCTAACACGTTCATAAGTGCAAGAATTCGGCGGATCTTTGGCGTGAAGATCGGCGTCGTTCCTTGTCACCCGTAAGCCGTGCTGTGTAAAAGGCCGGTAGCAAATTGCCACTTTCTGCCAGCCAACAACTCCCCTCACATGCTTGCAGGCGTGGCCCCCTGAACCAAGAGACATCCTCATGAACCTTACTGGAAAAACTGCAATTATCACCGGCTCCACCTCTGGCATCGGACTTGGCATCGCCCATGGTTTTGCAGAAGCTGGCGCCAACGTTGTTTTAAACGGTTTCGGAGACCCCAAAGAGATAGAACAGTCGGTTGCCGCGCTGGAGGCCCTCGGCGCTGGCGGCGTGATCTACGACGGCGCTGATATGACAATGCCGGATGAGATTTTGGCCATGGTGGCGCGGGCAGAAGCTGAATTTGGCGCTGTTGATGTGCTGGTCAACAATGCAGGCATCCAAACTGTAGAGGCGGTGGAAGATTTCCCGCCGGAGCGTTGGGATATGATCGTGGCCATCAACATGAGCTCTGCTTTCCACACGACCCGCGCCGCTCTCCCCGGCATGAAAAAACGCGGCTGGGGCCGGATCATCAACATCTCGTCCGCCCACGGCCTGGTCGCATCGCCTTACAAATCTGCTTATGTGACGGCCAAACACGGCATTACCGGGTTTACCAAGACCGTGGCACTGGAAGCGGCGCAAGACGGGGTCACGGTGAACGCGATTTGTCCGGGGTACGTGCTGACGCCGCTTGTGCAAAAGCAGATCCCCGAAACCGCTGCTGCGCGGGGCATCACCGAAGAAGAAGTGAAACGTGACGTATTGTTGGCTGCGCAATGGACCAAGAAATTTGTCACCGTAGAACAATTGGCAGGCGTTGCGTTGTTCCTGTGCTCTGACGCCGCAGAGAACATTACCGGTGTGTCGCTGCCCGTCGACGGCGGGTGGACCGCGGCATGACACAGGCGACCCGAGGTCCGGGGCGCCGCTCCTCAAAGCACAAGGGCATCAACATCGCACTGCAAGGCGGGGGTGCGCATGGGGCATTCACCTGGGGTGTCATGGACCGCTTTTTCGAAGACGACCGGCTGTGGATTGATGCCATGTCCGGCACCTCTGCTGGGGCCATGAACGCAGTGGTGTCCGCCCACGGGATGCATGAAAATGGCGCCATCGGTGCGCGCGCCAAGCTGGAAGAGTTCTGGCGCGAAGTCAGCCGGGTAGGGCGCATGAGCCCGGCGCAGCGGTCCCCTTGGGCGCAGGCTACAGGGTCGTGGTCGTTAGAAACCTCGCCCGGCTATCATTGGATGAATATGGCCCAACAGATGGCCTCGCCCTATGACCTGAACCCGTTTCAATACAATCCCTTACGGGAAATGCTGGAACAGGTGGTGGATTTCTCACGCGTTCAACGTTGCCATGACACGGGCGTCTTTATCTCTGCCACCAATGTGGAAACGGGCCGTGTCAAAGTGTTCAAGCGTGAAGACATCAATATCGATAGCACGATGGCGTCTGCCTGCCTGCCGTCGATGTATCAGGCCGTCGAAATCGACGGGATTCCCTATTGGGACGGCGGCTTTATGGGCAATCCACCGCTGTTCCCGTTTTTCCACGGCTCACCTTCAGATGACATCCTGATCATCCAGATCAATCCGATCACCCGCCCGGGCACGCCAAAAACCGCAAGCGAGATCCAGAACCGGATCAATGAGATTACTTTCAACAGCGCCCTGATACATGAATTGCGTGCCATTGATTTTGTGCGCCGCTTGCTGGACGCGGGCCAGCTGGATGAAACCAAATACCGGCGCATGAACATCCATGTGGTGGAACTGTGCCCGACGGTTGAAAACTTGGACGCGTCTTCAAAACTGAACACGGAATGGGCGTTTTTCGAGTTCCTGTTCGAAACCGGACGCCGAATTGCAGATGAGTGGCTGGTCAATCATTTCGACGACCTAGGAGTGCGTTCGTCAATCAAGCTCGACGGCATGTTTGACAAAGCCGCCATGCTGCCAGAGGTGTGAGTTTCTATCTCGAATATAGACCGCCGACTTACTGACAAGCTCGAAAAGTCACGGTTGAATATTCTGCAAGAGTTCCATCATGCGTGGGCCCAACTGTTCCACGATCAATGTGACACCTTTTGGGTTCGGGTGCAGAAGGTCGCTTTGCAGATAATCTGTGTTGGGGCCTTCGGGTGTTTGCAAGGGACCTATCAGGTCTTTGACAAACACCGCGCTGAATTTGCTGGCAAGGTTCGCGTAACCTTCGTCAAAAATCAGCTTGTAGTCTTCGCCATAATTCAACGGAGCAGGGAAGCCTACCAGCATTGTTGAAACGCCTTTTGCTTGAGCAACGCTCAAGATTTTCGCAAGGTTCTCTATGGCGTCTTCAGGGTCCAATCCGCGCAGCATGTCGTTTGCCCCAAGTGCCACCACCACCCCGTCCACATCCGGCGTAAGCGTCCAGTCGATGCGCGCGGCACCGCCCGCCGTGGTGTCCCCGCTGACGCCTGCGTTGATCAACCGTACATCCGCGCCGTGGTGGTGTAACCAACGTTCCAGCGTCGGGACCAACCCGTCTTCAACCTTCAGGCCGAACCCTTGAGTTAATGAATCCCCCAGCATGGCAATCACCCGCGTTTCTGCCTGTGCGGGTGCGGCAAATATTCCAAAAAGCAAGACAAGCTTGAGTATCCGCGTCAGCACCACATATCCTGCTGACAATGCGCGCATCTGGGACTGACACATGGCTGTAATCACGCTTGAAGGCGCTGAACTGGCGTTGGACGGAAATGTTGGGCGGGTGGACATTCTGCGCGGCATAGATCTCAGCATTGAAAAGCGGGAAACCGTGGGCCTGATCGGGCCGTCTGGGTCGGGTAAGTCATCGCTCTTGATGTTAGTGGCCGGATTGGAATTGGCAACCGGGGGGCGGGTAGACGTCCTTGGCCACGACATGACGTCCATGGGCGAAGACGCACTGGCCAGATTTCGCAGGGACCATATGGGCATCGTCTTTCAGTCGTTTCATTTGATCCCAACCATGACCGCCTTGGAAAATGTCGCGACGCCGCTGGAACTGTCAGGGAAAGCAGACGCCTTTGATCGTGCGGCATCAGAACTGGAAGCTGTGGGTCTGGCGGATCGCCTGCACCACTACCCCGCGCAGCTATCGGGTGGTGAACAGCAACGGGTGGCGCTGGCTCGTGCGGCAGCACCGCGGCCAGAGATATTTCTGGCCGATGAACCTACCGGCAATTTGGACGCAACCAACGGCCAGATCATCATGGACGCGCTTTTTGCCTTGCGTGACAAGCATGACAGCACATTGGTACTTGTAACTCATGCACCGGAATTGGCGGAACGCTGCGACCGAGTTGTGCGGCTGGCCGACGGGCGGATCACCGCGTGACGGTGAGAAACGCGCTCAGATTTGCTCGTCGGGAACTGCGCGGCGGTGTTCGTGGTTTTCGCGTGCTTTTGATCTGCCTTGCGCTAAGCGTCGGTGCGATCACGGCCGTTGGTACGGTGCGCGACAGCATCGAAAACGGACTGTCGCGTGAAGGCGCCTCCCTTTTGGGGGGCGACGCGGAAATTACGCTCACATACCGATTTGCATCAGACGCAGAAAAAAGCTGGATGGAAGAGACAGCTCAGACTGTTTCTGAAATCGTGGATTTCCGATCTATGGCGGTCGTGGATCGCGGGGACACAAAAGAACGCGGGCTGACACAGGTCAAAGGCGTGGACGGCAATTATCCTATCTATGGTTCGGTGCAATTGGCGCCAGCGATGGATTTGGATACGGCGTTGGCTGGTCGCGATGGGCGTCCGGGCGCAGTGATGGACCCGGTGTTGATTGGTCGTCTGGGGTTGAAGATCGGCGATGCCTTCGCGCTTGGTGGCCAGGAATTTCTCCTGACAGCAGCCTTGCAACGGGAACCCGACAACGCAGGTGGTGGTTTCGGTTTGGGGCCGCGCACATTGGTGCGGACAGATGACCTGGCAAATGCCGGGCTTTTGGCGCCAGGAACGCTTTTTGAAAGTGCTTACCGACTGAAGCTGCCGCCCGGTGCCCAACCGGATGCGGTTGAACAGGATGCGCGCACCTCATTGAATGCAGCAGGACTACGCTGGCGCGACTCTCGCAACGGTGCGCCGGGAATTTCCGAATTTGTCGATCGGCTTGGGGCCTTTCTTGTTTTGGTGGGCCTCGCAGGTTTGGCCGTCGGGGGGGTAGGGGTTTATGCCGCCGTTCGGGGATATCTGACCGAGAAGACGAACACCATTGCGACGCTTAAGACCCTTGGCGCCACAAGCGGTACGATCATTGCAACCTATGCATTCCAGATCGGAGCGGTTGCCGTGGCTGGCATTTGTCTTGGCCTTATACTCGGGTCCCTTATTCCCGTGGCATTTGCGCCGATAATTGAATCGCGTTTGCCTGTTCCGATCGTGGTGGCCGTCTACCCGGCGGTTTTGGCCGAAGCGACAACCTACGGCGTGCTCGCCGCAGCGATTTTCACGCTTTGGCCGCTGGCACGAACGGAAACTGTCCGTGGTTCCGCGCTTTACCGCAACGGGGCAGACGCCACGCTGCCTAGGCCAAGACTGCGTTATGTAGCTACTACCGCCGTTCTGATCGTTGGATTGGTTTTGCTGGCTGGCTGGTTCTCCGGGCTGATGGTGCTGACGCTTTGGTCAGCAGGCGGATTGGCTGTGGCTTTTGTCGCACTTTGGTTGATTGCGCTGGCGACACGACGTGTGGCTAAGGTGTTTTCGCAAAGTCGCCGGGCCCGGGGTTACAGTGCATTGCGCATCGCGCTGGGCTCCGTTGGCGGCCCCCGGTCAGAAGCGGCGCCTGTGATTCTATCGCTCGGCCTTGGGCTGACAGTGTTGTCTGCGATTGGTCAGATCGACGCAAACCTGCGCACGGCGATTGCAACCAACTTGCCAGAACAAGCGCCTAGCTTTTTCGTGGTCGATATCCAGACCCACCAGTTGCAGGATTTCTTGTCCAAAGTGCGTGCCGACGACGGCGTGTCCAAGGTTGAAACCGCGCCGATGTTGCGCGGTGTGATTACCCGCATCAATGGGTCGCCGGCATCAGAGGTTGTGGGGGATCACTGGGTACTGGAAGGTGATCGCGGCGTGACCTATTCAGCGGAATTGCCTGAGGGCGCGCGACTGACAGCCGGGGATTGGTGGCCCGCAGACTACACCGGTGCTGCACAGATTAGTTTCGCAGCCGAACAGGCCGCAGAAATGGGATTGTCGCTCGGTGATGTTCTGACGGTCAATATCCTTGGTCGTGACATTGAGGGAACCATCACCAGTTTTCGCGAGGTCGATTTTTCCACTGCCGGAATAGGTTTTATCCTGTCGATGAACCCAGCAGCCCTTGCAGGCGCGCCGCACAGCCACATCGCCACCATCTATGGAGAGGCAGAGGCAGATGTGCGCCTGCTGCGCAATGTGGGCGACACCTGGCCCAATGTCACCATGATCCGGGTCCGCGATGCCATTGCACGTGTGGCAGAGATCTTGTCAGGCATTGCGTCAGCCGCAAACTACGGCGCGGCAGCGACGCTTTTGACGGGGTTCACAGTATTGATTGGCGCGGCAGCGGCTGGGGAGCCTGCCCGGACCTATGAAGCAGCTATTTTGAAAACACTCGGTGCCTCAAGGCGCACCATTCTGGTCAGCTTCGCAATGCGATCTGCGATTTTCGGGCTTTCCGCTGCCGTAATTGCGGTGATCGCCGGGGCAACTGCCAGTTGGGCAACGATGACATTTGTCATGGAAACCGATTTCTCGTTTGAACCGTTCTCCGCCGCCGTGATTATTTTTGGCGGTGTTCTTGCCACCACACTCGCAGGCTTGGCATTCGCTTGGCGCCCATTGTCAGCGCGACCGGCCCGGATATTGCGTGACGTCGACTGATTTCGCATTGGATGAGAATGCGCTAAGGGCCGAGTCACAGACATGCGCCACCCTGAAATCTGGCTCGTTGTCGCACGAATTTAGGTTCGAAAAATGCAACTCTCCCAATTTGCCCACGGAGCTCCTAAGAAAAAAAATTGTGACGTTTGTCCGCCCGATACAGATCATTTAGCGGTTTTTACCGTCAGACGGACCAGATGTTGGGTCTGCACAGCCATCTTTTTTAATTCAATTTGGTCATTTAACCCATTGATTTTTAGTGCAATGCAACGCATTACTGCCGCGGGGGTGAAATTTGTCACGCGACCATTTTAGGTGCGCGACCGATTTTTTTTGGAGTTACGAATGTCTGTTCGAGCTGTCGCCCTTTCTGCACTTTCTGCAGTATCAATTTGCCTTTCTTCTTTCGCCCACGCTGACGCAAATGTCTCCTCCCGGATGCAGCTGCTTTTCATTGGTGCTGACCCGGCTGAGGGAGCCCCGGGGCCGCTGCCCGCAGATATGCCCGTATTAACAATGGACAAACTTCCGATTGCTGATGAAGCAAGTCAGGAAGCTTTTGCCGCCATTTTGCGGTCTAACCCGGTATCAACCTTTGTGACCAAGCCGAATGCCAGCGATGGGCAGTTCGAACAGTTTTTCCTGGTGACAGACGTGACATTGGCCGATCCCGGCGAAGGTTTGTCTATTGAGCTGGGTTCAGAACAACTCACAATCACTGATTTTTCAAATCGGCTTTCGACGCTGGTAGATGCGTTTAATCCAGATCATCGCCGCTTGATTTTCCTGCGTGTCAATGACGCGGAAGATATCCTGCCGGTATCCATGTCGGAATTGCAGAGCGCCGTGGGCGCCGCAGGGTTTGACGTGGCGGTCGTTATGGTCGGTGACATAACCGCCGACGCCCAGTGTGGCAATGACGCAAGCCGCGCGATCCACTATCCGCTGATTACAGGCGTTGCAGACCGCGCACCTTTTGGGGACGGCAATGGCGTTTCAACAATCGCAGAGGTGGATGATTTCCTTCGTTCCGCCTTGCACCGTGTGACCGTACGCGATGGTGGCTGTGGGCCGCGCTATTCCATGATCTGGAAATCCGGCGAAGACGACAGCCAACCGCTGGTCAGTCACGACGGTCTGCCAAGCTTCACCAAGCTTGAAACGCGGCTCTACCAGGAAACGTTCGAAGCGCTTTTCCTGATGGAAAGCACGGATCAGGGGCAACTGCGCGCATTTCTCGACGATTGCGTTTATTGCCCGAACGAAGAAGAGCTGACCGAACGGTTGAAGTCGATGCGCCAGTTTGAGTTGTCGAGCCAGTTGGAAAAAGACATTTGGCAACAGATCTCTGCGGACGATAATCCAGTACGGCTCGAGATCTACCTTAAGAACTGCACGCTGTGCACGTACCGCTCTGATGCAGAAGAGCGCATTGCCGTCATGCGGGCCAAAGACGCCGCACGCGATGAAGAGGCACAAGCCTATGAAGAGGCCGCAGCGAGCCGCGATTTGGCCGCCTTGCGTAACTATGTGGAAACCTGTGTCGATTGCGCCCGCAAGGATGAGGCGACCCAACTGGTGGCCGACATTGAATCCGACGAGATTTATCAGGCCGAACGCGAAGTTGTGGAATTGGCTAAAGCCAACCGTGATGTGGGCCAGATGCGCGCCTACCTTGCCGATTGCACAATCTGTTTTGCCAAAGATGAAGTGCTGGAAATGCTGGAGGTTGAAAAGCGTCGCGTCGCGGTGTCCCAACCATGTTTTGCAGCCGCTGGTTTGCCGCAACTGGGTGGTCCGCGTAAATTGACCGAAATTGATCAAAACGCGGCGCGCAATATCTGCAAGGTGGCGCTGGATGAATTCCCAGAAGACCCCGCACTCAAGACCATTCTTGGCCGTATTGAACATGCTGCGGGCAACATGGATGCGGCACAGGCAGCCTACGACTACGGTGTCGAAAAGGACGTGGCCGTGGCGTATGGCCTTGCCGCCTATACGCGCTATGCACCGGCAGACACGGAAAGCGTTGACCTTGCAGCGGTTGAGAAACTGGCCAGCAAAGGCGCCGAACGCGGCGATTGGCTGTCCCAGGAACTGTTGACAGTTCTCTACTCCAAGGAACTTGTGGCCGGCAAGAATGCGCAGGATGCCTTTAGTATCGCCATAGGTCTTGCGCGGGAAGACAACGCGCTGGCGCAGTTCTTTGTAGGCTATTTCTACATGACCGGTTCAGGTGTTGAGCCAAGCGACGAGGCTGCGATCACCTGGTTGGATCGCTCCGTCCGGCAGGGCTACCTCCACGCGTTCTCTTTCCTGGCAGAACTGCA
>JBCCET010000097.1:0-12942 GCA_039030095.1 Pseudomonadota bacterium
ATGATACGTTGCTGCCCGCATTGGCCAACCTGCATTCCCACAGTTTTCAGCGTGCGATGGCCGGGATGACCGAAAGGCGCGGGCCCACGGCTGACAGTTTCTGGACCTGGCGCACGTTGATGTACCGCTTCGTTGAAAAGCTGACACCTGATCAGGTGCAGGCGATTGCTGCCCAAGTGTTTGTGGAGATGCTGGAGGCAGGGTACGCCAGCGTTGGGGAGTTTCATTACCTGCACCACGCCCCAGGCGGCGCGCGCTATGACACTCTGGCGGAACTGTCTGGCCGGATAGCCGCCGCTGCGCAGGACACCGGCATTGGTTTGACGCTGCTGCCGGTCCTCTACTCCTATGGAGGTGCGGGCCAGCGGGCTTTGGAACCAGGACAGGCTCGGTTCGGTACAGATGTGGACGGATACCTGCGCCTCGTCGAAGGGGCGGAGGCTGCCTGTAAGTCATTGCCAGCCGACACGGTTGTTGGCATTGCTCCCCATTCCCTGCGGGCAACGTCACCCGCTGACCTGCGGGCTCTCTTGGCCGCGCGCCCAGATGGCCCGGTTCATATGCATATTGCTGAACAACCCAAAGAGGTGGCTGATGTGCGCGCGACCTATGGCGCGCGTCCTGTAGAATGGGCCTTGGGAGAGATTGGCGTGGACCCCCGCTGGTGCATGATCCACGCAACCCATATGGAGCCTGCCGAAACGCGCGGTCTTGCGCAATCAGGCGCCGTGGCCGGTCTTTGCCCAATCACTGAGGCAAATTTAGGCGATGGGCCTTTCAACGGGCCATCCTATTTGGCCCATGGCGGGCGCTTTGGCGTTGGATCAGACAGCAACGTACGCGTGGCTCTGGCGGAAGAGTTGCGGACGTTGGAGTATTCCCAAAGGCTGCGGGATTTGGGCCGCAACGTATTGGGTGATGGGGATCAATCAACGGGCGCACGGCTTTACACGATGGCGGCGCAAGGCAGCGCACAGGCCGTGGGGCGCAGTGCCGGGCAATTGGCTGTGGGTGCGCTGGCCGATATGGTGGCGATAGACAGCGCAGATATCCGGCTGTACGGGTTGCAGCCCGATGACTTGCTTGACGGCTGGATTTTTGCCGCAGACGACGGGGTCGTAACCGACGTTTGGTCCGCAGGTCGGCCGGTTGTCACCAGGGGGCGTCACGTAAACCGGGACCAGGTTGCCCAACGATATCGGGCCGCGCTGTCGGATCTGGTGGACGGTCTGTGACCGGCTTTCGCGATATCCGGGACACACTTTTGGCGCGCATCCGGTCGGGATCGTTGCCGCCCGGCGCCGCTTTGCCTTCAGAGATTGACCTCGCCGCTGAATTTGGAGTGGCGCGGGCCACTGTCAGCCGTGCAATCGCAGATTTGGCTGCAGATGGGCTGGTTGATCGCCGCCGCCGTGCCGGAACCACCGTTAGCCGTGCGCCAGTGCGTAAAGCCCAAGTTGAAATTGTACAGGCCGGGACGGAAATATCAGCGTTAGGCCAGGCCTATACGTACCAACTTCTGGACTCGGCTCACCCGGTGCCGGATCACGTGGCGACTGCCTTGGGCCCTGTGCTGGGACTACTGTGCATGCATTTGGCTGACGGCACGCCTTGGCAGGTGGAAGAGCGCTGGATCAATACCAACTGGCTGCCGGACGGTGACCCGGACAGGTTCCAAGCGACCCCGCCTGGTCCTTGGTTGATTGAAAAGGTTCCGCTGACAGACGCCCGGTTTGTTTTCGAAGCCGCTGCCGCCCCCGATGCTATCGCTTCTCACCTGGGCCTAACCGGGGGCACGCCGAGCTTCGTGGGCGAGCGTGCCACATGGCAGGCAGGTCAGCCGGTAACGATCGCGCGGCTTTGGCACAGGCCCGGCTACCAGATGACATTCCAGCATTCGCCAGGGTCAGGCGCGCTTACAGGTTAAGGGCCTTCATAAGGCGCGCGGCTTCCACCTCCGGCGGGGAGAGCCGGTCGCGGTCTTCGCCGGGGAAAAACCGGGCGCGGGTGGCGGTAGGCATGGGGTTCGGTTCAAAACGCAGAACCTGCCTGTTGGAGTTTTCAAGCTCTGCCGCCCAACTGCTGAACACCGCGTCTTGGGCGGCTTTCGTGGCGCCATAAGCACCAAAGAATTTTTGCCCTCCGCGTGGGTCACTGATTTGGACAGCAGTGCCGTTTTTGGGTGCCAAAAGCGGTTCCACACACTCAATCAACAGCCGCAGGGCATCGAGGTTGGCTGCTACCGATTTGGCCCAGTCCTTAGCGTCAATGTGGGCCACCGGGGCCAAAGGGGCCGCATGCACGACGGTGTTTACCCACAGGTCCACACCGCCCCAACGATCATGGATCGCCGCACACATTCGCCTGATCCCGTCGGCATCCGCCACATCGAGGGGCACCAGCGTGGCAGACCCACCTTGAGCCTTGATCTGATCGTCTAGGTCTTCCAGACCGCCAACAGTACGTGCCAATGCGATGACGTGGTGGGTTTGCGCCAGCGCCGATCCTACGGCAAAGCCGAACCCGCGCGACGCCCCGGTGATAAGCGCAATCTTGTCCATGGGCCGGGTCAGTGGCGGCTTATGGCGCGTGCGTCAAGCGGTGATCGCTTAAGCCTTGGCTCGACGGTGGTCGGTATAGATGCGCTGCACGTAAGCGATGGCCGGATGATCAGCCCAAAGGGCATGCCATTTTGCCAGCTGCGGCTCCGCCTGCGTGACCTCGTGACCGAGCGACCCCGCCGGATGGCAAATGGGATAAAAAATCGCGGCAGCGGTCAGATCTGCCAGGGTAAATTGGTCCCCTACCAGATATCCGTCGCCCGCAGCCTGCGCGATATCGTCCAGCACTGGCCGACACGCCGACAACCCTGTTGCTTGATCGGGCATGTTTTTACGAAGCATCGACATCAGAACTGGTGTAAAGGCACGAAAAAACAATCCGTAGCCACCCCACGGCGCTTTCTGCCGCCCGGACAAAAGCCGGATCGCCAAGGTGCGGTGGGGCAGGATCTGGTAAAACAACGTCCCCCGCAGCGTGGCGCCAATCCCGTCGAGCCGTGCTTGCCATTCCATGATCTCTGCCCGGTGCGAGGTCGGGACCAATCGGTCGTAGGCTGCGGATTCTGAAAAAAGCTCGATAATCGACGCTGACCCAGCTGTGATCCGTTGGCCATTCTCCAAGACGGGTACGGCGGTTTGCCCGCTCAGTTTTTTGACCGCGCGGGCGTGGGGGCCGGCGAAGTGCAGGCGACGTTCATAAGGCTGACCAAATGCGTCCAGCGCCCAAACCGCTTTTTCGCAGAAGTTTGAATAGGGGAAAATATGCAGCGTGGGTGGCATGAACAGATCCTTGTGTGTGGCAGCGGCAGTTGGGGGTTTTGCATCACATCTAAATATGATAGTCAACATATTTAAAGAATGGAGGCCGTGATGCCTTACTCCAAAGACCACATAAAAACCGTGCGCCAACGCATCCTGGACTGTGCGGGACGGCTTTTTCGGGAACGGGGATATGCCGGCGTCGGTATTGACACGATCATGGCTGAGGCGGGTTTGACACGCGGCGGGTTCTACGCCCACTTCAAGTCCAAGGCCGATTTGTTTGCACAAATGGCGGGCGAGCCGTTTGATTTCGCAAACCAGTTGGAAAGGCTCGCTGAGCATCCACCCAACGGCGTGGCGGACCGCACCGCTTACGCTATGTCCTTTTATCTAAATGCTGAGAAGCGGGACCAAAACGCGGCAGCTTGCACGATGGCCTCCAGCGCTGTGGACGTGAACCGCAACGGTCCTGCGGCGAAAGCAGCGTTTGGGGCGCAGGTTGTTGAAGTTGCGGATAAAATTGCGCAACTGCGTGTGCAGGATTTGAAGGACGGTCAGCCAACGCAGGCATTGTCTGACCTTTGCCTTGCCGTCGGCGCATTGGTTCTGGCACGTGCGAGTGACGATGATACGGCAAAGCGGATATTGTCCGCCGCTTTGCAGCAGTTGGGGGACTAGTCCTTAGTCCGCCCAATTCACAAGTTTACCAATAACTTTCAGATACTATTCCGCTGCTTTTAGGCGGAAACCTTGTTCCATCATATCTTTAGGAAGCACCGGATAGTCGCCGGTAAAGACCGCATCATGATAAGCTGGATTCTTAGGATCACGGCCGTCTTTTTCGCCCACAGCCCGGTACAGCCCGTCAATGGACACGAACTTCAGCGAGGCCACGCCGAGATAATCTCGCATCTCGTCTTCCGTCATATGTGCGGCCAGAAGTTCATCCCGGTTGGGCATGTCCACCCCGTAGAAGTCGGGCCAGATCGTGGGCGGAGACGCCACGCGGAAGTGGACCTCCTTCGCGCCTGCCTCCAGCACCATATCCTTGATCTTGCGGCTGGTGGTGCCGCGCACAACGCTGTCATCGACCAGGATCACCCGTTTGTCGCGCATCAGCGCGCGGTTCACGTTCAGCTTCAGGCGCACGCCCATGTTGCGGATCTGTTCGGTCGGTTCAATGAAAGTGCGGCCCACATATTGGTTGCGCACGATGCCCATTTCAAACGGTATGCCGCTTTCCTGGCTATAGCCGATGGCAGCTGGCGTTCCGCTGTCGGGTACCGGGCAGACCATATCAGCCTCCACCGGGGCTTCACGGGCCAGTTCTTTGCCGATGTTCCGGCGTACTTCGTAAACCGATTTGCCGTCGATCACGCTGTCGGGGCGGCTAAAGTAGACAAATTCAAAGATACAGGGGCGCGGCTTCTTGGCCTCAAACGGACGGTAACTGTCGATCTGCCCCGACGCCTTGATCACCACCATTTCGCCGGGGTCGACCTGTCGGATGAAGTCCGCCCCGATGATGTCGAGCGCGCATGTTTCGGACGCCAGAACATGGGCGTCCCCCATTTTGCCAAGCACCAGTGGGCGGATGCCCAGCGGATCGCGCACACCGATCAGTTTTGACCGGGTCATGGCGACCACGGAAAAGGCGCCTTCGACCTGGCGCAACGCTTCTTTCATGCGGTCAGGGATCGTTTGCCCCATAGATCGGGCCATCAAATGGATGATGCATTCGGTGTCTGACGAGCTTTGAAAGATCGCGCCGCGCTGGATCAGATCGCGCCGCAGAGACACAGCATTGGTGATATTCCCGTTGTGCGCGATCGCCGCGCCGCCCATGGCAAATTCGCCAAAGAAAGGTTGCACATCGCGGATCGCAGTGTGCCCCTTTGATCCCGTTGTTGAATAGCGCACGTGCCCAATGGCAAGGGGGCCTGGCAAGGTTTTCATTGTCGAGACGGATGTGAAGTTGTCCCGGACGTAGCCAAACCGTCGGACGGAGTTGAAACCCTGGTCTGGATCATGGGCAACGATGCCACCCGCCTCTTGTCCACGATGTTGTAGCGCGTGCAAGCCGAGTGCCACGTAATTGGCGGCGTCGGTCACGCCGATCACCCCAAAAACCCCACATTCATCCTTGATCTTGTCGTGATCCAGAGGATCGCTGACGAACGGCGGCTGGTCTGCAAGCATTGGCGAGGTCCCGGGCAGCGATAGCTCGCGTCCACATATAGGCAGAGACAGGTGAAGAGTCTATGAAACTTCCGCCAAAATTACGTCCCGGAAGGCTCAAAGCGGCAGGGCCGTGGTGTCCTTGATATCGTCCATCACAAAACTGGCGGAAATGTCGCTGAGCGGGACCCGCGCAATCAGGTTTTGGTAGACCCGGTCGTAGTCTTCCATGGAGGCGAGCCGGATGCGCAAGATGTAATCCAGCTCCCCCGAAAGCCTGTGCGCCGATTGGATTTCCGGCATCCTGCGAACGGCTTTGGCAAAGGTGTCGAGCCAGGATTTGTCATGGGTGCCTGCTCGGATCAACACAAATGCAGTAAGCGGCAAGCCCACGGCCCTTGGGCTCACCAATGCCACCCGAGCGGTAATAACACCCGATGCTTCCATCTGTTTGACGCGCCGCCAGCAGGCATTGCGTGACAGGTGCACCGCCTCCGCCAAAGCGTCCATCGAGATCGCCGCATCCCGTTGCAGGACCTGGAGTATGCGGCGGTCTGTTTTGTCTATTTCTGAAACCATCTACGGGATATTATCCTAATAAAATGCGAGAATGCAATCTGATTTGGGAGAAATTTGGCCGCTGAATGTGAGATATTCCTGAAAAAGGAGCACATCATGAACTTTTTCGCGAAATTCTACAGTCACCCTGCCTCTGTCGGCGAAACCTATTTTGGTCACATGGCGTTTGCGCTGCGGTTTTCCGGGCTGTTGGCCTTCGCGGCGTTTGCAGCCTTGGTCCATGCTTTCATACCGCCACTGTTTGAAACCACTGCAGGTCGGATAATCAAGGACCTTGCAGGCGAAATATCGGCGCGGAGCCACGGCTGATGTGTCGCCTAGCCGCATACGTGGGGCCTGAACGGCCTTTGTCTGACGTGATCATGTCGCCGCCTCATGGGCTGATTGCGCAGGCGTCGCAGGCTGAAGAGGCGAAATTTGCGGTAAATGGCGATGGGTTTGGGGTGGCTTGGTATGGTCAGCCGGAAGTGCCAGGGCTGTATCGGGATGCGCTGCCGGCGTGGTCAGATGGCAATTTGCCAAGCCTCTGCCAAACGATCTGTTCACGGCTCTTTCTGGCCCATGTGCGGGCAGGCACGTACGGCGAGACGTCTCGGCTGAATTGCCATCCGTTTGTGAATGGACGCTGGGCGTTTATGCACAACGGTCAATGCGGTGGTTTTGCCAAAGGGCGCCGCGTGCTCGAAAGCCTATTGCCGGATGTCCTTTACCTGGCCCGAAAGGGCACAACGGATTCAGAGCTTTTCTTTCTGTTGATGCTGGCGAATGGCTTGGACCGGTGCCCTGTTGCCGCCTTTCATAAAACTTATGAACAGGTTCGTAGCACCTGCAACGGGCCCGTGCGCTGTGCGATCGTGATTTCTGATGGCACGCGGATATGGGCATTCCGATATGCCTCAGACGGCCGCTGCCCGACACTCTACGCCTCCGAACGCTTTGATAGCGGCGGCCAAGTTGTGGCGTCAGAGCCGCTCGACCAAACACCTGCCAACTGGTCTGCAATTGGCCCAAACAGCCATGCGGTCTTTGAACTTCGCCACCCGGTCAACGCCGGGTGAGCAAGACTTTTAAAGGGCTTCGCGCGCTAACAGTTTATGTATCGCTGCCGCCTTCTGGTTGGCCACAGGAGCCAACGAAAGCTTCATAGCGTTCTTGCAACCAGGGTGGGACGTCGGTTGGCAGCATCTCTGCCAGCCGGGCCTGGCTGTCGTTGAGAATTTCGCGCGACTTCGAGTCTTCGACCAATGCTAGGCGCTCGCCCGCTGGGAACACATTGTCGTAGAGGATCAGCGCAATCAGGACGAGCAGGACCCCGCGGGCCACGCCAAACAGAAAGCCAAGTCCCTGATCGATTCCTCCGATGGCCGATTGTTGAACCATACCAGAAAACAAAGGCGTGAAGATAGAGACGACTATCAGGGCCACCGCGAAAACCACAGCAAAAGCAGCGATCAGCGAAAGGACACAGGATTCAGTGATAATGTCCCTGACCACTGGGATTTCGCGCACCAATGGTTCCACCGCAGGTGTCAAAATGTACGCTACAATCGCAGCGATTATCCAACCCGCGATCGACAAGACTTCTCTTACAAGCCCGCGCGAATACGCCAGGATTGCTGAGATTAGGATCACAACCGCGACCCCGCCGTCTACGTATGTAAAGCCTTCCATGCGCGTACCCCTTTACCGACTCTGCGGCTTACTCTTCGATATCACCGAAGGCGGTTTGAATAAAGCTGGCCAGATGGTCAACCTGGCGTATTGCCATATCCTTAACACCTTCATTTCTTTTACCTGCAGGCGCAAAGGCTTGCGTGAATCCTAGTTTTGCCGCCTCCCGCAGCCGTGCTTCGGCCTGTGCAATGGGCCGCAGCGCGCCAGAGAGGCTTAGTTCGCCGAAAACCACGCAATCCGCCGGCAGGGCAATATCCTGCCGGGCAGACAAAAGCGCGGCCGCAACGGCCAGATCGGCTGCAGGTTCAGAAATCCGCAGCCCACCGGCCACATTAAGGTAAACATCCATTCCGGCAAAACTGAGGCCGCAACGGGCCTCTAGGACTGCAAGGATAGTGGCCAAACGGCCACTGTCCCAACCCACAACTGTCCGACGGGCGTTAGCCAGCGGAGACGCCGCAACCAGCGCCTGAATTTCCATCAAAAGTGGTCGTGTACCCTCGATCCCTGCGAAAACCACGGATCCGGCTGACGGCTCACCACGTTCTGACAGAAACAGAGCTGATGGGTTTTGCACCTCCGCCAGACCGGTGCCGGTCATTTCAAAAACGCCGATTTCATCTGCTGGACCAAAACGGTTTTTGACGGACCGCAAGATGCGGAACTGATGGCCGCGTTCCCCTTCAAAGTAGAGCACGGTGTCCACCATATGCTCCACCACTCGGGGCCCCGCGATCTGACCTTCTTTGGTCACATGACCTACCAGAATCACCGCCACCCCGCGACGTTTGGCAAAGGTGACCAGTTCGTGGGCGACCGACCTGACCTGGCTAACAGACCCGGGCGCGCTATCGACCGTGTCGGCCCACATGGTCTGAACGGAATCTATCACCACCAGGTCAGGTTTTTCTGCCTCAAGCGTGGTCAGGATGTCGCGCAGGTTCGTTTCAGAGGCGAGACTGAGCGGCGCGTTGGCCAGCCCCAGGCGCTGGGCACGCATGCGGACCTGGCCAGATGCTTCCTCGCCCGAGACATAAATGGTGCGATGCCCCGCCATTGCGAAACGCGCTGCGGCCTGCAGCAGGAGCGTGGATTTTCCGATACCGGGATCACCGCCCACCAAAATGGCCGAGGCGGGCACCAAACCACCGCCAAGCACGCGATCGAATTCTCCGATCTGGGTCAGGCGTCGGGGCAGGGGGGCGTCTTCGGCTGAAAGCTCTGTCAGGCTCACCCTGCGGCCTTTGGCATTGCCAAGCGATTTGCCACCTGGCCCTTCGCTGAGCGGGACCTCCGCCTGAACCGTGTTCCACTCACCGCACGATAAACACCGGCCCGCCCATTTTTTGTGGGCAGCCCCGCAAGAGGAGCAAACATAAGAGGGGGCGGAAGCAGCCATGGGCGCGTTTATGGCCGGTCAGACGAGCGCGTCAACGGCTTTGCGCCGTTCCAACACCGTGATGACCAAAGAGGCGATCACACAGGCCGTGAAAAGGTAGAGACCCCAGCCGGTTTCCACACGCCCCACACCGATGCCTTTGACCGCAACGATGTAAATTGCCACCAAAAAGACATCTGCCATGGCAAAACGGCCCATTTCAATAAGGACCGGTTTCACCTTGGGATGCAGCAGATTGAACTGGATAAGCGCCGTGCCCAACACCTTGATCATCGGGGCCACCAGCGCCAGGAACGTCACCAAAAGCGCCAACATTACGTCTTTTTGCCAAAGTGTCTGTAGGCCAGAGATTATCGAAATCTCATCAAGAGAGAAAAAAGGCAGCAGGCCCGCTTTCAGAAGTGGTGCGAACCAAGCCACCGGAAAGAGGATAAAAAGCGTGAGGTTGGCAATCTTCAGCATGGTCTTCCTTGCGGCGATTTAAGGCTATGTAGGCAGCGCAGCTTAGGAAAGGAAGGGCATCGGTGCACATCGAGATGAACCGAGGGCTTAGACTGAAGAAAGGCAGTAGCTTAAGGCTTGGGTGCCAGCGGGCTCATGACTTACCGAAAGCTACACCACCGAAGTGGTTAGCTTCCGGTTCCAAAGACCTCGACATTGGTGCTTACTTGAGTGGTTTCCAAAAGTAGCCGTCATTGTCTGTGAAAATGCCATTGCCGGCTCTTCTGACGCTGAAGCACCGCTTGTTTCCAGTTTTCTTCCGCGTCACGCACATTTTTTTGCCGGTAATTTTCCATGTGCCGCTACTTTTTCCGTACTTTTGGTCATTCGTTTTGACGGTCCCATTGCGATAATAGCAGTCGGAGCCTTTGGTTTCTCCCCAATACTTGAAACAGCCGATCTGGGTGGCCAATAGCTCTTTTTTGGAAAGTGTTTTGGAGTGTGCGGTCGTCGTAGCGGCGGTGAACATCGCGAAAGTAATAGCGACAATCCACACAAGCCGGGGCATGGTAATTTTCAAAGTAAAGCTCCCTAATTTTACCGGTCCAATTTGGCCGGATACAAGACGCTGATACAGCATTTTACAGCCTGAACGGCCCGACGAAGCCTGTCAACTCTTTAGAAAATTGGTGGGGGGAGGGACCTTAGCTGTGTGCTGTGGGCTTAAACGTAAACGAAACCAATGCGGCCCTTAATTCAGGCTGTTTTTGAGCAGCCTACAACCCTCTTTTCGTGTGGGTTTTCAGGTAGATCCGTCATGTAGCTTAGCGTTCTTTGCAACACCAAGGGAACCGGTTTGGATCCAACGCAAAACCACAAGGCGTATGGCCGATGCAAGGCCGCAGTCCGTGCCCCTGGCTGCGTCGATACGGGCGGCTAATTCGTTGATGGGCAAATTCTCTGCCGCGGCTGCTTCGCGGAATGCAGCCCAGAATTCTGGCTCTAGGGAAACGGAAGTGCGGTGGCCGCGCAGGTTCAAAGAGTGTTTTTCCGGGCGGGAAAAGTGAAAGTCGCCATTTTGTGAAGGTGGTGCTGATGCGGATCGAGGCACGGTGTCGGTTACGCCGCGCGCTGGCGTGCCTCCGCAGGGCTTGCGGTGCGCCGGGCTGGTGCGCCGTAGCCAAGTGGGTTGTCACGCAACCGGGGAAGGGCTGCAAAAAGGCTGTCACGGTCACTTTCGACCATCGCTGCGATGGCAGCAGGAGTTGGGAAAAAGCTTTCTGCTTCAAAGCCTTCCACGTAGAGGAGCTGATGATCCTCAAACAAAAGATGGAAGTAAGTCACCCCATCGGCGGCATTTGTTTCGGTGATTGATGAGCCGTTGACCAGTGCATCAATTGCGGCCAGCAACCCATCTGGCGAGTACCCTTCGTCAGAAAGCCCGTCTTCCAACAAGATGCGGTGGTGGCGCGATAGGCGTAGGTCGGCATATGGTCGTCCGTGTCCGAAGCTGTGGGCCGCGATGCGAACGGGTCGCAAATTAGGTTCGGCATGAAGACGGGCTGGCCCAACCTCGCGGGCACCGATCCATTTCACCGGCTGCAGCCCGTTGTCGACTGTGTGGATTAAGTCGCCAACGCGCAAATCTTCAATCGGGACGTCACCGAAAGCGGTCAAAATCCGGGCGCCTTTGGTAAAGCAGAGCATAGAGGACTGCACCAAAGCTTCCGGCTGGTTAGTGGCTTTGACCTCCGCCACCGTGTCGCCTGGGGCGAGGTCACCGGCTAAAAGGGCGATCTTGAAGCTGTCTTGTGTCGCGCCGTTGGCGTGCAAACGGGCAAATTTTACTTTGCGCTGTAGCCGCGTTCCGGGATGCACCCAGCCGGTCCAAACTTGGGAACCGTCATCGCCACCCACGCAGTACGTATGGCCGTTGATCAGAACCGGTACGTCTGCCAGATCGCACACCGTGCCTTGGGCGTTTTCTACCAAAAGGTTCGCGGTCCCGCGATCAGCCACAGTGCAATGGCCGTCGGTGTTGGGATTACCCACAACCTCAAAGAACGTGAAGTCCACGTTTGGAAGCTCCCGTTATGTAATGGGGAGGGCGTCGCGCCTCGTCCGCGCAACGCTCTGCCGCCTGCCTCAAGTCCGACCGGTTCCTCCGGTTCTGAGGTGGACCGTTGCAGGCCGGTCGGCGCGGGATCAAGTGCGAAGGCGCGCCCCGAATCACTTTTGATTCGGGTGAGTCCGCGAGGTCACACATACGTGCCGCCACGTCCCATGTGTTCCGAGAAATATTGCCATGAAACCAAATCATTGGTGCCGACAGTTGTTGTCGCAGCTGAACATAGCCGGCAAGCGTTAGGGATAAGTTAGCGGCAATCTAAGAAAATTGACGACATCGCGTGTTGGTGATTACGTCCACTCGCGCCTGCTTGTCAGGGCAGCAGCTTCGCGCACTTTTAACGACAGGCGCGCCGAGGGGCCGTAGCGTTCAGGGCTGTCTTGCAATTCGGGAAATATCTCAAACAACTCATCACGGGCCGCTTCTTCGATGGTAGAGATGGAATGCTGGCCGGGGTGAAAGCTCTCGGTTGGTGTGCCGTTGGCCCAAACAATTTCGTGCCGGTCGAACATGATGTGGATATAGGTGGTTTCTTTCAGCCCGTAATCGACGGTCACATTGTAGTCGTCTAACAGACCTTTAGCTGGTGCCAGCACATCCGCCTCACCGTAGTTTAAGAGAGTACGATTGCCTTGGACCAGCATCCGGTGTTGCGGGCTGACCCACATGTCACGCTCCGGCATACCGGCCCCAAAAGAACCTTTGCGTATGCGGATCGGACGCAGTTCAGGATAGGCTTGCAGACGCGCGCCGGTCATGCGCTTTGATCCGACCCAGCGGATGGCTTGCAATCCGCTGTCAGCCGTTATGACAAGATCGCCAACTTTCAGATCTTCGACGGGAACTTGCCCGCGTGGCGTGGTGATCAAGGCGCCCGGCGTGAAACAAATAAAGCTCGGTATCGTTTGCCATTCGACGTTGTTGTCGCCGTCGTCTAGGCTGATATTGTTGAGCCACATGTTCGGCGTCAACGGACCGCCGTCCAGCACAACAATGCGGTTCACGGCATCATCAACCCCATCATTGGCAGCCGTCAAATAGGCAAATGTGACCGTTCCGCCACCGTAGATGTTGGCGGTGTAGACTTCGACGGTGGCGGAACGGTCACATTTGCCTATTTGACGGCCGCCAATGACGGCGTCGATGATGCTGTGAACCGCATCGTGGTGCTGGACGGCGGTCCGTTGACGCCGAACATGTGGCTCAACAATATCAGCTTG
>JBCCET010000098.1:0-12723 GCA_039030095.1 Pseudomonadota bacterium
CTCAAACGTGAGCGGCCATCGATTGAACTTGAGGCCGCCCAATGACGGCTCGTTTCGCAACCATTTGCGTTATCCCGTGCATTCTTGCCGGAACCGCCTTCGCTCAACTGGTTCCAGAAGCCGTCGAAACCAGCGAATTTTGCCCAAACCGTCCAAGCGAGCCAGAGATCATTGCTGACATGGATGTTCGAGAGTCACATAAGAGGATCCTAGTACAGCGAATGTACCGGGCTGCGGCTTTCCAAGATATTGTCGACACGGGTCGTTGCACCTGTGAAGCTCGCTTTCCGAGTTGGGACGTCGCAGTCGACTATTATCTGGAAAACTACTCTCGCATCGACGACCAGTATGAAGTCCAACAGATCACCAAGACCTATCGCACATCGATCGCTGCCAATCGCGCAAAGGTACGCGAACTCTGCGAAGCCCAAGGCAACTGGGATTGAACTATGAGCATCGTGACCTTCTTTGTTGAGACTGCAGATGGATATCTTGAAGACGCGGCAGAGACGCAGTTTGGCGCGGTTGCGTCAACGGTTGGCAGCATCCTTCTGGTCTCGATCACGCTCTTGGTAATCTTGGTAATCATCAACATGGCTTTTCAGGTACGTTCTATGGACGGTCGGACAGCCTTCTGGTTGGCTGTCAAACTCATACTTGTCGGTGTTTTCGCGACCAATTGGATCCAGTTCAACGCTTTCTCGACGGCAGTGCTTACGGGCATCGACAGCATCGCCGGAGCGCTGGTCGCATCCGTTGGCGGTGGCACGCCAGGGCCATCAGGCACATTTGCAGAGGCGTTCGACGGCATAATTGCGGAATTCTCGGAGTACCTAAACACCATCGGTGACGGTATGCACTGGATGGCTGGGGCGGTTATGGGCGTCGTTGGGACCGTGCTCCTATCGCTTCTTGGTGGGCTCGCCGCATTCTTTTTGATCGCAGCACGCCTAATGATTGCACTTCTGGTTGGAATCGCTCCAATCATGATCTTCCTGACACTGTTCGATGTGACCAAGGACTATTTTGCACGTTGGCTATCGGCTTTGATTTCGTTCGGAATCTACCCGGTCGTTATCGCGGGGGTGTTCGCCACAATCATAGGTGTTTCAAACGCTTTGATTGCCGAACTCGGCGACCCGGATAGCGCCTCAACGATAGGAGCGGTTGTCCCCTTCTTCATGATGATTTTCATGGCGAAGGGCTTCATAATCGCGACGCCATTTCTTGTTAGAGCAATCTCCGGAAACATCGTGATGCCTGCACTTTCCAGCGGATTGGCAGGTGCCTATGTCTTCGGCAGAGCGGCTTCAGGCAGTCAGCAAGCTTACAATCGCTACAACGTTGGCACGGCCTCCGCGATCGAGTACGCCGCTTTACGTGGACGGCAAATTCTTGGACTTCAGAGCATGCCAAACCGAGGAGGGTCTTCGGTGCCGGCAAACAACTCTGCGCCAGCTAATCCTTCTCCGACTTCAACTGGAACTGCGGTGCGTATGGAAGCTCAGAAAGCTCGGGCACAACGGCTGGCAGATGCAAAGAAGAGCTAGGCGGGACCCGTCTGATATTGGCACACCTCCACCGAGTTGATCGCCGAAGCGGACCTTCAAGCAGCTCGCGGCGAATGGCGGCGAAGAGCCCAAACTTGCCGTTTTCTGTAAACGTGACTAACGACTTCTAACCATCGAAAGCTGACATTGGGTAGTGTTTGCAAGGTTCTTTGCAACTTGGCCCAAGTTTTGGCCTGGCACGCCTCATTGTGGGCCGGACGTTCGAATGGTCGCTCGAAACGAAAAGCTGAACAAAAGCACTCCAAAAAGTTACTTACCCAAAAAAGCCAAAGGCAAATTGAAGTTGTATTGTGGCTTTACAAGCCCTTTCGGTGCTGCGGGATATCGGGCTCGCTTCACGGCACCGATTGCAGCCTTGTCCAGCGCAGCGCTGCCGGACGATCTGATGACCGCGACGCGGGTCAAGCGTCCGGCTTTGGAAACGGTGAGCCGTAGGACCGTGGTGCCTTTTGCGCGAACGCCCCTAGGTGCTCGCTTTTGACGTTCTACCCGGTTTCGAATGGATGCACCCCATTGCGCCAGAAGGGTCTGTTGCGCAGATTTTGACAGAGTTGAGGGTCGTTGTGTTGATGCGGCGCCAGCGTTTTCCCCGGATTGGTTTCCGGCAGCGGTTTGCGATGTTGTGGCCGGGCGTTTTTGCTGCGGTTTCGGCTTTGGTTGCGTTTTCAATTTGGCCGGTTTGCTCGCCCGCTTTTGCCTCGGGGGCTCAGCTGGCTTGGGTTTGGCGGCTGGGGTGGTGTTGAGCTTTGGCGTAGGCTCTGGCTCGGCTGTTTCGAGCGGTTGAGGCGCAAGCTCAGACATCTGAGTTGTTGTGTCCGGCGATCCCACGGGAGCGGGCAAAGAGCGGTCTTCTGGAAGCTGTGGAAGGTCAATCGGCGCAATCGGCGGTTTCGCCTTGGGGTCGCTGCGCGTGTCGATGGTCGTGGTGGGGCTGGGCTGCTCCAAAGGCGCAACGGAACTGGGCGGCTTTACAGCGGGCGGTGCATCTGGGCTTTTGTCCGCCACAACAGCGCTATCGTCTGGCACGTCCAAGCTGTCATCAAGTGCGTCGGGCGCCGCGGCGGGTTCCACCGAAGCGTCCAACGCTTCTACGCGGGCTGACAAGGCTGCAGATGCGGCAACCAGAGAAACTGTCATTTCTCCCCCGGCGCCAGCCGCTTCTGATCCTGGTTCAGTAAAGCTGATCCATGCCCCAAGGTGGAGCAAGGTCGCCAAGCCCAAAAACAGGGGGAACGCCCAGCTTCGGGTCATTGCGGCACCGTGGCCAACGAAATGTCTTTCAAACCCATTGCGCCCAGTTGGCTGAGCAACTTGGCAAGCTCGGCCGCTGGCAGACTTTCATCGGCCCGGATCAGGACTTTCGCATTATTTGCATCGGCGCGCGCGCTTAAAGTCTCGAGAGCCTCCGCGCCGGTAGCTCCCGCTACAGCAAGGGTTCCCTCAGCGGACAAATGCACGGTGATCTCGCTAGGCACTTGGTCGCCAATCTCCGCGCTCGGCAAAGCCACCTCGAACGGCGGCGGCGTGGTGATCTGCGCGCTCATCAGAAAGAAGATCAACAACAGGAAGACGACGTTGATCATCGGAAGTGCGGGTTCGGTCTGGCGCTTGGGCTTGGGGGGGGGAAACTCCATGGCGTCACTCGACCAGGGTCAGGCGGGTGAAGCCAGCATTGGTCAGCTGGCCGGTGACATCCGCGAGACGTTGAACACTGGCGCCATCGCGGGCGCGGATGACGATCAGGTCCTCCCTGCTTTCAATCAGTTGAGCCAGTGCATCTGGCAGATCAGCTTCGGCGCTTGGAACACCGTTCAGCAAAATGCCATCGGGCAAAATTGTGATGACACGGGGAGGACCAGTGTAGTCCGCGCCGCCGCCGCCGAGCAGGTCCAGCGCGCCCTCCCGCCCAAACTGCGCGGCGAGCATGAAGAACACCAGCAGCAGAAACACCACGTCGATCAGCGGGGTCAGAGCCGGTTTGCGGGATTTGCGCAGTGGGGTGAAGGCAAACATCAGGCTGCGCGCTTGTTTGGATGCGCGGCTGTAAAGATGCGCGTGGCAGCGTCCTCCATGTCCGCCTGAATGCGGTCAGCCACGCTTTCAAACCAGCTAAGTGCCATGGATGCTGGGATCGCCACAGCCATGCCCGCAGCGGTGGTCAACAAGGCCTCCCAAATCCCACCGGCCAGCACCGCAGGGTCCGCCTGATTGCCGCTGTCCTGCAAGGCCTGAAAGGCTGCGATCATGCCAAGCACCGTGCCCAAAAGGCCGATAAGCGGTGCGATGGTGGAGATCAGCTCCAACGGGCGTAGACCCGCGCGCGCCTCGAGGAGCAGCGATTTGGCGATGCGGGTGGTTTCTTCTAGGGCGGCGTCCTCTGGCATCGAAGAGGCGCGGTTGGCCATGGCCGCTCGGGCCAAACGAGACCGCAGGCTGCGTTTGTCCTGCAAGACCCCGAGCGCTCTGTCGCGGTCGCCAGAACACCAGGCGTCCACCGCAACCTGCGCTGCCGCGCCCGCCCAGGCGCCCGCAAGCGACAACCGCCACAGCTTCCACAGGATGATTGCAAGGGTCAGGACGGAGAGCCCGGCAATGACCCACAGCGCCGGGCCGCCGCGGTCCAGAAAATTCAACAGACCTGTCCAATCCATTACGCGTCTCCTTAGTGGCCCGGGTTTTCCGGGTCCGCATCGCCTTGGCCGCCGTCAAAGATCTGCGCCCAAGCGGCGACCAACGCGCTATCCTCGTGCTGCCGCCGCCACTGGCGGATCGCGTTGCGCAGGCCCGCGCGGGCCACTCTGGTCGGCGGCTCTTGCCAGGTGTCCGGCGCTGCACCCGCGTCGAGCGCGGCCCAAACGCCGCGTTTTTGATCGGTGTAATCCTCTGGTCCCCAGACGCTCAGTAAATCCTGAAAGGCAGCGAATGCGTCTGGGTCGAAGTCCCGGTCCTCCCCCATCCGCCCCATCACCGGGCTTTTGGGGTGGAAGCCGCAGCAGGGCACCCAGCCGTCGGGGATCGGCGTGTTGGCCGAATGGGTCCGCCCCGCGCGCAGGAGTTTCGGCAGTACATGGGTGTGCGGGCCCTCTGGCGACTTGCCGCCCGTGTCCGGCCCGCCGATCATCTGGTAGACCTCCACACGCCCCAGTCTGGTCAGCGCCACGCGGTGGGGGTGCGCCTTCAGGATCGCCGGCATCGCGGGGTTGTCTGGCTCAAAAAGCGAGCGGCCTTCGCCCGCGCGCAACATGTCCAGCAAGACATGGTCCGCCGTGCGAACACAAAAATCCACCTGCGGCTGGGCAAGCCCCATGTCAAAAAGGACCGCGCCAGCGTCTTCGGCCCGAATGGCTGCGTCGTCGGGCCCAAGCTCTGTCAGCACGGCCCGCTGGTTCATCATCGCGGCGTCCGCAGGTAGGCAAAGTGAGACCGCCTGCGTCCAGCGGTGAGACCGTGGGCTGAGCGTTTCGTAGGCCACCGGGCGTACTCCTTCGAGTGCGTCGATCCGGATCGCCCCGCGATCCGTCGCCTGCGTCAAAGCTGTGGCGACCGGGGCAGCCGGGTCCGCGGCCACGTGGTGAAACTCCGCAATTGCGCCGAAGGATCCCATGTTCCACCCGGCGTCCGGATCATTCAGGCCAGCGGTTAATACCGTTTGCAAATCCAACATCTCAAGTCTCCCCTTGGTCATGTATCCACTGTTGCGCGCCTTCCAGCACCGCATTGTAAACCGCGCTGCCCGCGGCCTCGCCAATGGCGGTGTGCAGCCCGGCGTAGGGCTCCGCCCCCGGTGGGCTGGCGACGGCCACGCAATCGGTGCCCGTTCCTGTCGCGTGGCCTGTTGGCAATGCCCAACCTGCGTCCATCACGGCGGCGGTGCGGGCTTGCACGGCGATGCTCATCAGCTCTATCAGCGCGGTCTGCGTCAGCCCGGCAGACAGGCGCACCGCCACATTGATTGTGCCCCAGTCCTTGCCGCTGCGATCCACACGGTGGCCCACACGCTCCGCATTGGACAGGCCGACCGTGGCGACGGCGTGGGCCTCGATCCCGTCGACCTCCGCGCGTTTTTCCGTGAAAAACCGGACATCGCGAGAGGTTAGCAAGGTAACTGCATCGGTCGCGCTGTGTGCCTCCAACTGTGACGTCAGCCATGCGTGGACGTCGAAGCCTTCGGGCAAGTCGGCGTTGCGCACCTCGCGCCACAGGATAAGTCGCGCCGTGGCAAACCCGGGGCGGTGGACCGCCCAGCTGAGCACCTGCATCCCTACGCCGAGGTCAAAGGTCAGCCACGGGCGGTTGAGCGTGACCCGGCTCATCGAAGCACCTCCAGCGGCTGGTAAATCAGACCCTGGTCTGTGTCTTGCAGCCACGCAGAGATGCCGAACAACTCCGCCAGACGCCCCGGCGTCAGCACGTCTTTGGGTGGGCCGTCAGCGACCAGCTTGCCGCCCCCCAGCATCAAAAGCCGGGTACAGTGCCGCGCCGCGAGCCCAAGGTCGTGCAGCGAAACGAGCGAGGATTTCCCGTCCGCGGCGAGCGCGGCGAAGGTTTGCATTGTCGCAATCTGGTGCGCCGGGTCGAGGCCTGCGATAGGCTCGTCCGCCATCAAAAGCGGGGTTTCCTGTGCGAGCGCCCGGGCGATCAGCACCCGGGCCTGCTCACCGCCCGACAGCTCCGTCGCCGGGCGGTTGCGCATAGAGGCGAGGTCCATGCGGGCCAGCGCCGCCTCCACCGCAGCACGATCCTCCGGGGTCGGCGATTGCCCGGCGGCCAAATGCGGCGTGCGCCCGAGCATGACCACCCGTTCCACGGCCATGGGCCAGGCGATTTCCCGCGCCTGCGGCATCCAGGCGGCGTGCCGGGCGCGGGCATTGGCGGGCATCTCTGCCAGTGAGCTTTGCCCGGTGAAAGGGAGCAAGCCGAGGGCCGCTCGCATCAGGGTCGTTTTGCCCGCGCCATTAGGGCCGATCAGACCGACGAACTCACCCGCGCCGATCTCGAAGCTGACATCGCGAAACACGTTGCGGTCACGTAGCGAAACGGAGAGGTCAGAGACGCGCAGGAGGCTCATATCCGCTGCCCCCGAACCTTGAGGATCAGGTGCAGGAAAAGCGGCGCACCGATCAGCGCGGTCACAACGCCGAGCTTCAGGTCGCGCGCGGGCAGGATGTTGCGCACGGCGATATCCGCCGCCAGCACCATGACTGCCCCGCCGAGCGCGGAGGCCCACAAAAGCCGCGACGGCTGTGCGCCCACGAAAGGGCGCAGGATGTGCGGCACAACCAGCCCGACAAAGCCGATAGCGCCCGCCACCGCCGTGCCTGCGCCCACGACGCAGGCGGTGCCGATCACCAGTTGCAGGCGCACGCGGCTGATGCGGATACCCATGGCCTGGGCTGCATCCTCACCCAGCGTCAGCGCGTCGAGGCCCCGGCCCAGCGTTGCGAGCAGGGCCAGCCCGAGCGCCATGAGCGGCAGCGCAAGCCAGACATGCGTCATCGACCGGTCCGCGAGCGATCCCATCATCCAGAACACGATCTCATTCGCCGCAAAGGGGTTCGGTGACAGGTTCAAGACCAGCGCCGTTAAGGCCCCGGCGAGGGCGGACACCGCGATACCCGCCAGGATCAGTGTCAGGCTGTCGCCACGCGGCCCGGCCAGTGCCATAACCAACAGGACCCCGATCAGCGCCCCAGCAAGCGCCGCAAGCGGCAGCCCAAGCGCAAAGACTGCCGCGAGCCCGGTGTGGATCGCCAGCACAGCCCCAAGTGCTGCGGAGCCGGACACCCCGATCAACCCCGGCTCCGCCAGCGGGTTGCGCAGATAGCCTTGCATCGCTGCGCCTGCCAGGCCGAGGCTTGCGCCGATCATCACCGCAAGGATCGCGCGCGGCAGGCGCACCTCTCGCATCACCAGAGTCAGTGGGCCACCGTCGCCTGCGAAGAGAGCGGATAGGCTTTCCCCTGCACCGATCCGGGCAGGCCCGGTCAGGAGAGAGCCGACAAAAAGCGCAGCAACCGACAGTAACAGGAACACCGAAAGCCGGGTCATTCAGCAATCCCTCGGCGCGCTGTGGAGAGGTTCTCTATAGCACGCAGGACAAAAGGCGTGCCGCAGACCCAGTCGTGGTCGGTCAGCGTCGCCTCTTCACGCGTACGGCGCAAAGCCTCCACCACCGGATGGTCGAGGATCGCTTCGGACCGGGAAGCCCCTGGGTACGGCTGCGCGGTGATGACAACATCCGGGTCTGTGATGGCCAACAACTCTAACGGAAGACGCGCGCCGCCCGCGTAGCCTTGCTCGGTCGCGGCATTGGAAAATCCGGCTGCGAGCAGGATTTGCCCAGCTAAGGAGTTGTCACCAGACGTGTAGCCGTTCGCGTAGTAGAGCACGGCGCGTGGGCGGTTCGACACCTCCGCCCGCAGCGCTGACAGCCTAGTGTCGAAGTCCGCCGCCATCTCCTCCGCCGCCGCTTGCCGGTGCAAGACCGCGCCCATCTGCAAGATGCGGTCGCGCACATCTGTCAGCGAATAGGCCGGTTCGAAGACAACGACCGGGATGCCCAGCCGGCGAAGCATGGCCACCGTGGCTCGCGTCGAGTACCGCCCAGCAATCACCAAGTCCGGCTGCATTAAGTAAATCTCTTCCGCCAGGCCGTGGTTGATCGTGTATTTCGCGGCCTCCGCCACCATCGCCGATGCCCGCGGGTCCGCAGCGATGTAAGATACCGAATGCAACTGCCCGGGTGCGGCCAGCATCATCGCAAGCTGATCCGTGCACAGGTTCATGGACACGACCCGTTTGGGCGTGTCCGCAGCAACGGCCGGGGCGGCGCACACCGCCCCGGCAAGCCACAGGGTGGCAAGTGTCCTAAAAACGCGCATCGATCCCGATGTAGAACGTGCGGGGGCGCCCACGATAGCCCCAGACCTCCATCGCGTCGCTGTCGAAGAGGTTCGTGACCCGCGCCGTCAGCGATGCGTTGTCGGTGATCGCGTAACGCGCGGCCACATCCACCGTCGTGATGTCCGGCAGTTCCAGCGTCTGGAAGGCACCGAAGAACTGCGTGTCGAAGTTGCCAGCCACGTGGCGCAGGTCTGCCGTGAAGGTCGCGCGGTCGTCAAACGCCCGATAGGTTGCGCCGAGCGCAAGCTCATGCTTCGGACGGCGGATTTCCACGCTGCCGTTCGGGTTTTTGGCATTTAGGTAGGTGTAGGAAAACCGCAAATCGAGGTTGTCAGTCGCCGCAACCTGACCGCTGATCTCCACGCCTTCGCGCGTACTGTCGCCGATTTGGTTCTGATAGGTGAACGTCCCCGGGCCGGTCGCCACCGACGAAATCTCGTCGGTCAGCTTTTCGTTGAAGTAGGTCACGTCAATAAACCCGCGGTCGCCAAGGATCGGGAACTCCACGCCCACGTCAAAGCTGCGGTTGCGCTCCGGCTTCAGGTTCGGGTTTCCGGTGAACCCGAAGGCGTTGGCGTACAGCTCAAAATACGTCGGGTTCACGATGCCCGTGCCAGCGGAGGCATGGACCTTGATGCCACTTGGCAGCGTGTAGGCCAGGCCGACGTTCCAGGTTGTGGCATCCTCAAACGGGTTGTTGAAGTCGCGGCGCACGCCAACCTGAATGTTCAACCCGTTCTCAAAACTGCCCCGGTATTCCAACGCCACCGAATTGGACCGGCGATTGAACGCGGGGTTGGAACTGCTGGTGTCCTCCTCCCGCTCCAAAAGCAGGTTGATGACGTTGTTCGCATCCGCCACAGGCCGCCCGTCAAGCGCGTAGCTGAGCCGGTATTTCACCGCCTCCGTAGTGGTTTTGGTCGGCAGACCGCCGTTGTTTGATTGCTTGTTTTCCGTGTTCTCGAAGGACAGTCGGTGGGTCAGGCGCCCGCCGAGGGTCGACAGCTCCGCATAGACGCTGGCCGTCAGCTCTTCCCGGCGGCTGAACTGGTTGGGGTTGTCGACCACATAGCCCTGCGGGGTGGCGGCAAACCCGTTGGTGCTGTCGAAGGTGTAGTCCTCTTCCGAGTCGCGAATGTTGAAGCCGATCTTGAGGGTGGAGGTGACCATGAAGTCGCCCTTCACAACGTAGCTCCACCGTTTGGTGCTGTCCTTTTCGCCGTTGCTGCCGGAGAAATCCCAGCCCCGATCGTCCGAATTCGAGAAGCTGAGCGAGATGCCGCCACGGTCGTTGCGCGAGGACACAAAGGCAGTCACGGTTGTGCCACCGCCCACTTCAATCGACCCGCCGTATTCTTCGCCGATGCCGCCCGTGCGGGTGATGATGTTGATCACCCCGGCCGAGGCGTTGGAGCCGTAAAAGACCGACTGCGGGCCGCGCAGGACCTCAATGCGTTCGATGTTGGTCGTCTCCAATCCGCTGAGGATGTACTCCCCATCGCCGCCTGCGGCCTCGACCCCGTCGATCAGGATCAGCGTGTGGTTGCCTTCGCCGCCGCGAATGCGGACCTGCGTGAAGTTGCCGCCGGAGCTTTGCACGGCCACCCCGGGCACCGCCCGGAGCGCGTCCTGCAGGGTTAACAGACCGCGATCCTCGATCTCCTGCGCGGTGATGACAGTGGCAGCGCGGCCATAGCGCTGCGCATCAATGGGCGTCAGCCCGCCAGAGATAAAGATCGTGCCCAGATCAATGGCATCCTGGGCCACGGTTGCCTGCCCGTAAAAGGCGGTGGAGGCGGCCAAAGCCGCCAGAATTGGGTGTCTCATGACTACATCCCTCTTGTCGCGCGAAACGCGCACCGGTTCTTCTGGTATGTCTCAGAGGGAATGCCCCCGCAGACGGTGAAAATGCCACCACTACGGAAGGTCCGTTGCCCACGACGCGCCCCGCGTGCGGACAGGGTGATCACCTCGGCAGGTCTCCTGACTTGCGGGTCACAGCTTGGCCGGGTCTTCCCACCGTGCTCAGCACGACAGTGACTTTGGTCCGGCTTCGCTCTCCGCCTACAGTTGCGGGGGCAGTCACGGAATTGGCGCCTGTTGGCTACACCGCACCGTGTTCCCTATTATCCAGGCGGCGCACCGCCCAGACCGAAGCGACTCGGTGATACCCTAGATCTAGGTGGCTGGGAATATGGAATGTTGTGTTGTCCTTGGTTCTGCGTCGCGGTCTAAGCCAACGGTGCAGTTTGACAAATCCAGAATGCTCGATTGCAGCACTTCGAATGGGTGCTTTGGATTGCAAGGAAAAACCAAAAAAAACTGGGTAAGGACTTCTTACAAGGCCTTAAGGAGAATTGCTTTGTTACGTTACGAAAGTGGCCGCAGCAGCCCCTGCCGGAAGCAAATTTCCGCTGGTAGCGCCTTCGCAGGCCGGAGCAATGCGCTCAAAGCGGCCACCGGAGCGCAGAACGCAAAAGTTCGCTTTGTCCGCGTTGCTGACCTTTGAACAAGGATCTCCAAAGGTCCGCCTTTAGACTTTGTGCGCGAGCGCCTGTTCTTTGAACCCAGCCTCGATATCCTCACCATCCCGAACACGATGTTTCGCAATCTCGTCGAGACCGACATCGCCTTCGATGTCTTCGCTCGAGAGAGAGTTATCTCCATCACCATTTGATTCGGTCTCAGCATCGGCCACAGCGACAAGTGCTTTGCCCGCCGCTGCGCCCCCGCCCTGCCCTGCCGGATCCTCCGCACCAATTTCCGCAAGTGCCGAGATCGTCGATTGGACGGCCGCTTTGGTGTCTGCTTCGTCACCGGCGATCATGTCTGTCAGCTTGAAACTTTGCTGTACGGTAAGATCCAACTCAGCCTGATCTGCGGTCAAACCAACCTCCCGAAGCGCCTTCGCACTCCTCTTTCGTCGACTGGTGGCAAGCGCCGTGCCTGTGGACGCTGTGGATTGTGCGGCCGCGATGGTCGTCTCAACCAGCTTTGACGGTGCTTTGCGGGCAGACCGCGCTTTTACGGCTTCCGGTATCGCCTCAACGTCTTCCGCGCGGGTCTCCGCCCGTTCCCCCTGCCCCGCCTCAGTTGCCTGGACCCGCGGTTCTTCCGCGGAAGCCTCTTCCGGGAACGGCAACTCGCCCGACTGCGCCTTGTGAATGCTCTTGAAGAACGGGTCGTCGAAATACCGAATGCGCTTCGCCCGCACCGGCATCTGTGCATCCACGACCATCACGATGTCATCAAGCGACATGCGTCGAGCTTCATCCTTGGGCAAAAGCGATGTCTCTTCCGTGCGTTCGGACATGCTGCGCCCCTCGAACGGATTGCGGCCGATGTAGCGAGAGCGGGTAACCACGCGTTTGGTGGTCATACCGACCGCGCCACTCAGCTCCTCAACGGTCTTCTCATCGGACGGGGTGAGATAGAGCTTGATCCCGGCATTGCCCTGCAACGCGCGACGGGTGTTCTCGCCGTAGATTTCGTCGAGAGCCGGGATGGTCTGGGTCACGATCGCCAGGTGACCGCGATAAGATCGCAACGTCTCGATGCTTTCGACAACGATCGGCATCTTTCCAAGCCGATTGAACTCATCAAGCATGATCATGACCGGCCAAGGCTCGTCCGGACCCGGCTCACGATCCTGCAAGGAAGCTATCAAGTCGGAGAAAAACAACCGGATCAACGCCGCCATTGGGCGCACCATGTTCGGGGCCACGACCAGGTAGACCGAGAACGGCTTCTTGCGAATGGTCCGGAAGTCGAAATCCGACGTGGAGGTCGCGGCGTCGATGGCCGGGTTGCTCCACTGATCGAGGCCGGAGGTCATTAGGAGTGAGATATAGGAGGTCAGCGTGTCGTTGTTCGTTGAGGCCATCCGCTCGAAGATCAGCTTGGCCGCCATGTTCTGCACCTCGTCACGCCGCTTCATGAACTCCTTGCGCTTGTCCCCACCGGACGCCGCGATGCGGTAGATTTCGCCAAGTGTGGGGCGCTTTCGTTCGAAGGCGAGCAAACCCGCCGCAACAAAGAGGTCGATCCCGCCTTTGAGCAGGCCAGAGGTGCGGTCGTTGTCCGTCTGGAGAAAGAGTGTTGCAAGGAGTTGCAGCTCCATCTGTTGATGGTTGGGATCGCGGGCCCAGCAAAACGATCCTTGGCTTCATGGAAGTCAGCTTAATCAGAAAGCGACAGAATACAGAAGCGATGCTTAACGACACTTTAGGGTTAGCCCATGTGTTCGCAG
>JBCCET010000099.1:0-12696 GCA_039030095.1 Pseudomonadota bacterium
CCCTTCAACGCTTCAAGCGCGACTTTTGCCTTGAACTCAGGGCTGTGGCGCTTCCGTTTCGACATCTCTGATCTCCTTCTCGTCGAAGATCAGCAGACAGCAAATCGTAGCCTACGTCAGCGTCCGAAATTCGGGGGGTAGCTCATTAGATGTTCCGTTGTTCGCGGAAAACGCCCCACCGAGGCCTTTTCTGATCCCTCCAACCTAATTCATCTTCGCTCCATAATGGCTTCGATGAACCAGAAATCCTCCGTTGCTCAAATCCCTAATTCTGTCCGGTGGGCCCTGACGTCACACACAAGGCACTGGAAGCTGCCATCGAATGCCAAGATGAGATGGGCCAACGTCTGCGGGCCGCGGGTCTTCGTCAGTGCACCCAGATTATTGAAATCACGCCAACCAGGATCAGGCTCAACGCCCATACGATGTCGAGGTTGAACCAGCTTCGCGACAGGAACTTAAGTCCTAGCCAATGGTAGACGCCGACGGCGATAATCCCACCGGACAGGGCCATGGCTCCGGTGTGGGCCAGCGCCACGCCGACGGCGACGCCTAAGTTGCCGCTGATAAGGGTATCGGCGGCAGCATGTCCTGCATTAGTGTCAATAGTTGCGCAGATCCCCAAGTAGATCGGGACAATCATAAGGCCCGCACCGTGAGCCATTGCCGCCAAAAAGGACCACAACGCCAGTTTTGTGGGTGGCACGCGCGCCAAAAAGCGGGGGTGCTTTCGGTAGACCAGTAAAAACAAACCAAGTGCGATCACCAGCCCAGCAGCGCCCAGTTGGATTTCGCGCTGCCAATCGACCAGTACAAAAAGCACCGTAAATGGAAACAGGATCGCGGCCATAGCCACTAGATGACCGAACGCCAGCGCGCCCAGTGCCTTATAAAGGCTGCCGGGCTTGCGATCCATCAGCGCCGCAGAAACGCCCAGCGGCCAACCCATGCCCGGATTGATGCCGTGATAGATGCCAGATGCAACAACGGCCCACCAAAGGGCCGCTGTCGAGTTTAGGTCTTCCACTTAGTGTCCGCTCTTACTTAGACGGACGGATAGCAGAAGCTGTCGGTAGAACAGTCGCCGCCTTCCAGCCGGATCTGGTGGCTGCGATAGCCTTCTGGGAATTCGGTCCAGAAGTTCTCATCAAGCGTCAGACCGCCGTTCGGATCTGCGTTGGCCATAACCATCGCAGCACCCCGATCGCCCGGATAGAACTGATCATCCCACGTGGAATAAAGCGAGTTCGTCCAGTAGACGCGTTTGCCGTCGCGGCTGATTTCCACCATCTGCGGGCCATAGCCGAACTCTTTGCCGTTCGGGTGCTTGTGCTTGGCCACGATGCCGCCGATTTCGACTTTGCCAGCCAGAACCGGGTTCATCGGATCGGACACATCGTACTGGTGCATCTCACCCAGACCCCAGCACGCCACATAGAGGAACTTGTCATCAAGGCTCAGGTCGATGTCGGTCACCAGCGGTGGCACGGCCTCAAAACCCTGCAACAGCGGTGGCAGATCTTCGACGGCAGCGGGTACCGGGTCGATAGTAATGGTCTTCTTGGCTTCAAACGTGCCGTCTTCTTTCTGCCACCAGGTAAAGATCGCGCCTTGCAAGTTGGTGGTGTCCACCACCACACCGCAGAAGCCGTGGTTTTTGGCCGGGTCGTGGGCCGGGCGGATTTCCAGCGCCATCTGGTGGTTTTCGCCCAGGTCGATGGTCTGCACGTTCTTGCGCTGACGCAAGTTCCAGAAGTGGATCTTGTGGCCGTATTTGTTGGACAGCAGGTCCTCTGGCACCACACCGTTTTCGAACTGCGGCGGCAGGCCCCACTCGGAACTTACCATGTAATCGCGCGGCAGGTTCCACCAGAAGTCATAGTGTTTGTCCTGCTCACCCCGGTCCATCTCATACCGGCCAAGGATTTCGAAGGTTTCGCAATCCATGATGAAGATGCCCGGAGGACCATCGGTGCCATCTTCGCCGCCCCCGCCCAGGGTGGATACATAGATACCTTCGGGCCCGCAGTGGATTGTGTGCGGCCGCGAGTAACCGGTCTTCTCAAACAGTTCTTCAGGTTCGATGATTTTGTGGATCTTCGCTTCCAGCGGCTCTTTCACGTCGATGACATAGATGCGGGACGACCGGATGCCCGGGATAATCAGATATCGGCGTTCCAGGAACGCGTGGCCGGTCAGTGGCGACAGGGCCGACGAACATGCATTCCAGCCAAAGTGGTGAAACTCATCGCCCTTGTTGGGCATCATCAGGCTGTGGACAATCTGGCCATAAGTGTCGGACGACGGATCCACATCTACAACGGCCAAACCATCTGGCTGAGAGCCATCCGGGCTCAACATAAGTGTAAAGGCAAGCGTTTCCGCCGGTGCTTCCATCGCCATTTTCGGCGTCGGGTAAAAGGTTGGGTCTGGTCTAATATTCATGAAAATCTTCTCCCTGCATTTTTGCCGTCACGGGGCGAATTTCCCCGGGGTCAAGAATCGCATCGTTGCACGATTTTAAATGTCAGGCAATTGACTTGATCCAATGCCCGTTGGTCGCTGGTGTGGGTTGGTTCACCTGCCGAACTATGGCAAGCTGACCCCAAAGACCCAATTCCTGCGAGAGAACCCCATGTCAGAACTCCTGCCACCAGAGACGATCACAGAATTCCGCAGCACCGGCGCAACCGTTCTGCGCGGGGTGTTTTCCGACTGGATCGAAACCCTGCGGGCGGGTGTCGCCGCCAACATGGCCGACCCGGCACCGAATGCGCGAAACTATGATACGCAAGAGGGGGGTCGCTTTTTCGTTGACTACTGCAACTGGGACCGGATCGACGGCTACCGCGAATTCATCTTCAATTCGCCTGCAGCGGCCATTGGGCGGCAGCTGATGGGTTCAGACACGGTTCAGCTCTTCCACGAACATGTGCTGGTGAAAACGCCCAAGGCGGGCATCCCCACGCCGTGGCACCAGGATCAGCCTTACTATTCCGTCGCCGCCGCCCAGACCGTCAGCATATGGATCCCGCTTGATCCCATACCGCGGGATCGCACTTTGGAGTTCATTTCTGGCAGCCACCTTTGGGGCAAACACTATCGCCCGCAGCGGTTTGACGGCACTGCCCTAAATGAGAATGACGGGCTGGAAGAACTGCCCGATATCGACGGCAACCGCAAAGATTTTGACATAATTGCCTGGCCATTAGAGTTGGGCGACGCTGTAGCCTTCGACTACCGCACAGTGCATGGCGCGCCGCCAAATAACTCGACAGAAGATCGGCGGGCGTTTTCTTTGCGGCTAGTGGGGGATGAAGCTCGTTGGGTAAAACGTGACGGTGTTGTGACAAGCCCGCCATTTCCGGGGGTGGCGTTGGCGGATGGGGATGCGTTACGGGGCGAGGCGTTTCCAGTTCTGGGGAGTTAAGCTTGCGGCTGCTTTGAGCCCAAGATGTTCGATGCTGCGCTATTCACGAATGTCCGCCTTGAACTGTATGGCCAAGAAACTGATAGTTGATGTGGGGTTCATTGGTTGAGAAACTTTACGCGCCACAAAAAGGGAATGTTAAATTGACAGGGTTCTGGCCCGAAATTCTCTAAGGTAATTTGATGAAAGAAAACAAAGAGTGTTCTTCAAAATTTGAACGTGCGCCGGACTTTGCCAGTATCAACCGGGTACTGGACGCAAACAATAGTGACGATGCATCATGGATTACCTGGGCAACAGTGCGCAGTTTTGGTGAATTGCAGATCCTGACCCGAGCTTCTTACATCATGTTGCTGGTTGCTCCCTTGATGGCTGGACTTTGGCCAACCGTCAAAGTCCTCATAAATCGCTATAACCAGAGCCTAAGTCTCGCGCGAGAAAAAATGATAACTGTCTTAGAGCGAATGCCTGAGGCCAACACCCTACCAATTGAAACGACAACGCGCGATCAACTGAACACAGGATTCAACGAAATCGCCAAAGCGCTTCAGACAGTAGGTCTTGAAATCGAGAGCGCATCGATACAAGCATCAGCTTTGCCGATGGTTTGGGTTGTTTCGTTTGGCGCATCGCTATGCGCGGTATTGGGTCAAACACTCTACCAATCAGCTGCGCCTCAAATCGTCCGCTCTGACGCTAAACGGAACTATATTGGGAAGGTCATCGAGGAAGAAAAAGGACTGCGCGAACTCCAGGAAGATAGCCTTCGGGAACTCATTTTGGAGACAAACCGCGAGTATGAAGGGGCCGCTAAAACGAATCCTGTGGCGTGCAATTCGAGCATGTTTCTGTACGGCTTTGCCGTGCTGTTCATTGCTTTGATCGTCGTGGATCAGACTTTATCTGTGCTCGATGCTAGCAACTTAATCCCTAATACTGGCATCTTCTGAAAAATGGATAGTTGAGCGGCCTTGCACTTTGCTTGCGCTCGAAAGCCGTCATTGGAGCAGTCGTAGCGGACGGCAGCAAGGTCCCGCAAAGCCGACTTGCGCTATACGCCCTTGCCACCCCACTCCAAACCCCCTATACGCCCGCACTGTCCCTTCCGGGATACCCCTTCGTGGGAGGTGCGCGTCACGCGTGACGCAGCCGGACCACGCCTCGAAATCGCTGCGGCACGCGCGCCGTGGCGTAGGAAAAGGAGACGCCCGTGGCCAAGAAAGTCGCCGGCACAATGAAACTGCAGGTTCCTGCAGGTCAAGCCAACCCGTCCCCGCCTGTGGGCCCAGCTTTGGGTCAGCGCGGGATCAACATCATGGAATTCTGCAAGGCGTTCAACGCCAAGACCCAGGATATGGAGCCCGGTGCGCCGTGCCCAACCGTGATCACCTACTTCGTCGACAAATCCTTTGCGATGGACATCAAGACGCCGCCTGCGTCTTACTTCCTGCGCAAGGCTGCCAAGCTGAAATCCGGCGCAAACCTGCCGGGTCGCGAAACCGTTGGTTCCGTGACAGCTGCTCAGGTCAAAGAAATCGCGGAAGCGAAAATGAAAGACCTGAATGCCAACGATATCGACGCTGCAATGCAGATCATCCTGGGTTCAGCCCGGTCGATGGGTATCGAGGTGAAAGGGTAATCTGATGGCAAAATTCGGAAAACGCACCAAAGCTGCCCGCGAAGCATTTGCAGGTAAATCAGACATCTCCGTCGCAGATGCTGTCAGCCTTGTAAAATCGAACGCATCGGCCAAGTTCGACGAAACTGTCGAGATCGCCGTGAACCTCGGCGTTGACCCGCGCCACGCAGACCAGATGGTCCGCGGCACGGTCACGCTGCCTTCGGGCACCGGTAAGTCGGTCCGTGTGGCCGTGTTCGCACGTGGCGATAAAGCGGATGAGGCGAAAGCTGCGGGCGCGGATATTGTCGGCGCCGAAGATCTGATGGAAACCGTCCAAGGCGGCACCATCGAATTTGATCGCTGCATCGCAACCCCTGACATGATGCCCGTCGTTGGTCGTCTGGGTAAGGTGCTTGGCCCTCGCAACCTGATGCCGAACCCAAAAGTTGGCACCGTGACGATGGACGTCAAAGCTGCAATCGAAGCTGCCAAGGGCGGCGAAGTTCAGTTCAAAGTTGAAAAGCAGGGCGTTGTACATGCCGGCATCGGCAAAGCCTCTTTCGGCGAAGACGCGCTGGCAGCTAACGTAAAGGCGTTTGTGCAAGCGGTGGCCAAAGCCAAACCGGCAGGAGCCAAAGGGACCTATATGAAAAAGGTCTCGCTCAGCTCCACAATGGGGCCGGGCGTATCGCTGGATATCGCTGACGCGACAGCGGAATAATCTAGACCAGCGGGGCGCCTCAGACGCGCCCCGCTGACTTCCCTCAGTTCATAAAATTTGATGGTTTTTGCGCTCAATTTGTGGCGCGTTTTCGCTTTTTGGGCTGATTTCTAAATTCGCCATTAAGCACTCTCTGCGACTGTCGCGTGGAATTACGCAACCGCAGAGGAAACTTATGTCTTACAAATCCGTGATTTTTGGCGCCGCAATTGCGGCATTGTCAGCGCTCCCGTCACTTGCAGAGCTCGCCCAACCGGAAGGTCGTGTCGTTTTATCGGTTAGTGGTGCCATCGCAGAACACAACGACGACGGCATCGCACATTTCGATATCGACATGCTGCGCGACCTGGAGTGGCGGGAAATTGAAACCTTCACATCTTTCACAACCGGCCCACAACAGTTTGCTGGTCCGACGCTCGCATCCCTGTTGAAGGCCGTTCGCGCAAACGGGGACAAAATGAATGCCAAAGCGATCAATGACTACTTCGTTGAAATTCCGACCGCTCACGCAGATGCCCACAATGTGATCCTGGCCCTTGAGATGAACGGCAAGCGTATGCGCATCCGCGACAAAGGACCGATCTGGGTTGTCTACCCGCTGACCGAAGCGCAGGCTGCGAAGAAGCCTTTTGATACTGAAATGATCTGGCAGCTCGATCGCATCGAAGTTTTGCAATAAGCTCGAATGCTCAAATTTCTCCGACAATCCGCGCGATTCATGCGTGCTTTCGCAGCCTTCGCGGTTGTCGGGGTGCTTGTGGCCATTTTGTGGGCGGCCCGTTCTGACTTAGCCCGTCAGGAAGAACAGATCGCCTACAACATGTCTGCTCTGTCATGGAAGGTCAGTGAAACCTTGCTAGAGGCGGAGCGTGTGCGCGCGGCCTATCAGGCTTTCCTGTCCGGGCAATCCAGCCACGACGATGCTCTCCTGGCGACCGAACTTCTCTGGAGCCGGGTAGATGTCCTGCGTGAAAGCGCAATCAAAAGCCATCCTGCGCTGAGCGAACGTGTGGAAGATTTCCACAGGCTTTTGGTAGACAATGAAGACGCAATTTTTGAGCCGGATACACTGAGCCCGGAACTGGTTTTGGAGTTGCGTAAGCAACTGCGTCAATTGTCCAAAAGAATGCGGGATCTTTGGATCGGAGAGTTTTTGAGCAGTCGTGAAACCATGCTCAAAACAGCGAGCCGGGATGTGGCAAACTCCAGAGCCCAGTTTGAACGCGGCATTATGGGCTGCACCTTGTTGCTGACGCTCTACATGATCGCGGAGGTTTTGGGCGCGCAGCGGGCAGCCACCCGAGAACACAAACTCAAGCAGGAAGCCGTCTCCGCCAATGCCGCCAAAAGCGCTTTTCTGGCCAATGTGAGCCATGAAATCAGGACACCTTTGAATGGCGTTCTGGGGATGGCGCAAGAACTACAGGATTCTGATCTGGACGGCGAACAGCGCCAATTGGTTGAGATCATCATGTCGTCGAGCGATTTGCTGCTGAACACGATCAATGATGTGCTCGACATCTCCAAGATTGAAGCCGGTCAAATGACCCTTGAACAAATGGACTTCGACCTTGAGAAGCAACTGAAACACTCGCTGGCGCTTTATTCCGGTCAGGCGCGCGAGAAAGGTCTAACGCTGACTTATGAAGCGGAGGATTTGGCACCAACCATCGTTCGCGGTGATCCACTGCGAATTTCTCAGGTCGTCAACAACCTGCTGTCAAACGCGTTGAAATTCACCAAAAGCGGCGGAGTGACGCTAAAATTGAGCGGGTGTCTGAGCGAGGATGGCCAAACCAACCAAGTGTCCGTTGCCATCTCCGACACGGGTATTGGAATAAATGAACAGGCATTGAGCCGGATTTTCACCCCATTTACACAGGCTGACAATTCCACGACTCGCCAACACGGCGGCACCGGTCTGGGGCTGACCATTTCACGCAAGATCTGTCGCATCATGGGCGGCGATCTGGACGGCGAAAGCACTGTGGGTCAGGGCAGCACATTCACGGCTAATGTGGAATTTGCTGTCGCCGAAGACGCGCAATCTCTGGCTGAGGTGCCAGAAGAATGTGGGGCTTGTGAGGACAATGTTGACGCAAAAGTGGAACCTGATCAGGCTCAGGAAGTAGCCCTTCCTTTGGTCTCAGAGCCCGCAAAAACAGCGACTGCAAAAACCACAGCCCTAGGGAAAGGTCCGATACGCCCGAAAAAGACGGACAAAAGTGGGGGTCCTTTCAACTTGCTCTTGGTCGATGACAGTTCAGTAAATCGCTTGGTTATGAAGCGCTTTATCAAACAGCTCGATTTGTCGCTGGAGGAGGCGGAAAGCGGTATAGAGGCGGTAGACGCTTTTCTCGCCCGCGACTTCGACGCAATATTCATGGATGTGCAAATGCCCGGCATGGACGGCATGGAAGCAACCCGCCGCATCCGCGTCCGCGAGGCGGAACTGGGCGTCAACCCCACACCAATCCTGGCTGTAACAGCCAACGTCATGACCCACCAAATTGAGGAATACATGGCCATCGGATTTGACCGCGTAATTGCCAAGCCTGTTAAAAAGGCCGAAGTGCTGGAGGTCCTCGAAAAGCTCATGGCGATAGAAGCCGCCTGATAGGTGTTCCTGTTGGCAGGCGTGACTGCGACCTGCATCAATGGACGTGTCCACAGAATCTAGCTGCCGACTTTGGGTTGATTAATACGGTCAAAGTATCGAAAACTCAGAGCCAAGATCCCCTGCGGTCGCAGGCATTTTCCTCGAAATTTCCGTTGGGCCATTAAAGACAGCATCAAAAATCCCCGGGGATCAACCAAGATGCGAGCATTGCCAGAGTGTTTCGCTCAGAATGCCTTGGCAATTCAGTAAAAAGAGACTACATGCGCCTCACACCCGGTCCGCTGTCGCGAATCGGGTTTATCTGTCCAAGACGGTGGGTGCGGTCTAACCGCTTAATTTCCTGCCTGAGACGGGGAACGATCAAACCGCCGGGGCGTGCCTCGGGCGAATTTGGGAAAGACCCGTATTACGGACCCCGAACGTTGGTGCAACTGCATCAGCACTCACGAGCCGGGGACCAACAGGTCCCCATAACTGGAGAAAACTGTGGATAGAGCCCAAAAAGAAAGAGTGGTCGAAGAGCTCGGCCAGATCTTCACGGACTCTGGCGTGGTTGTGGTATCCCACTACACCGGCCTGACAGTTGCGGAAATGCAGGACTACCGGGCGCGCATGCGTGACGCCGGCGGTGCTGTCCGTGTCGCCAAAAACAGGCTCGCCAAAATCGCCCTTGAAGGTACCCCTTGTGAAGCCATCACCGGTCTGCTGACCGGCATGACTGTTTTCGCATATTCCGAAGATCCGGTCGCGGCGGCGAAAGCCACCGAGGACTTTGCCAAGGCAAACGACAAACTTGTCGTTCTTGGCGGATCGATGGGGGACAACCTGCTGGATCCAGCCGGTGTCAAAGCTGTGGCCGCCATGCCGTCGCGTGAGGAGCTTATTGCTTCCATCGTCGGCTGTATCGGTGCCCCTGCTGCAGGCATCGCGGGCGCGATTGGCGCACCTGCTTCCAACATCGCTTCGATCCTTTCTACGATCGAAGAAAAAGCGGAAGCGGCATAACGGAAACGCAAATGGATGGGCCGGGTGGCAAGGTGCCCTTGATCACACCGGAACGACACACAACATAATCAGACGGAAACATGACACATGGCTGATATCAAGAAACTTGCAGAAGAGATCGTTGGTCTGACGCTTCTCGAAGCACAAGAACTGAAAACCCTTCTCAAAGATGAGTATGGCATCGAACCAGCCGCCGGCGGCGCGGTTATGATGGCAGGCCCAGCTGGCGGCGATGCCGGTGGCGAAGCTGCTGAGGAGAAAGACGAATTTGACGTGATCCTGAAAGCCGCTGGCGACAAGAAGATCAACGTCATCAAAGAAGTCCGCGCTATCACTGGCCTGGGTCTGAAAGAAGCCAAAGAATTGGTGGAAGCAGGCGGCAAAGCTGTCAAAGAAGGCGCTCCAAAAGCCGAAGCTGAAGAGATCAAGAAAAAGCTCGAAGAAGCCGGCGCAGAAGTCGAACTCAAGTAATTTTGGCCATCTGGCCAAAGTTGTCCCGGACCTGATCCGGGATCTCTCAGCCTCACGCTGGGGGTCAAATTTAGCTGGCTGGGCCTGCCAAAAGCGGGTCCAGCCAAGCGCGTCTTTCCAGGGGCCGTCCGCCCAAATCCGGGGCGACCTCTTGAAAGACGCGGCACAGGTTCGGGTGCATCGGGGGTGGGACCCCATGCAAGAATGGAACCTTGTCCGTCCAGATTGCTTCGCGTCCCCGGTGCCCAACGGGTGGGGTGGAGCGTCAAAAACTACAGGTAGACCCACCGATGGCGCAAACCCACTCCGGTTTCAAACGCATCCGCAAACATTATGGCAAAATCCGTGAAGTTCTGGATATGCCAAATCTGATCGAAGTTCAGAAAAGCTCTTACGATCTTTTCCTGCGTTCTGGCGATCAGGACATTCACACCGACGGCGAAGGCATCCAAGGGGTGTTCCAGTCGGTTTTCCCGATCAAAGACTTCAATGAGACGGCTATTCTGGAGTTCGTCAAATACGAACTTGAACGCCCGAAGTACGATGTTGAGGAATGCCAACAGCGCGACATGACCTATAGCGCGCCGCTCAAGGTTACCCTGCGTCTGATCGTGTTCGAAGTGGACGAAGATACCGGCGCGAAGTCGGTCAAGGACATCAAAGAACAGGATGTCTTCATGGGCGACATGCCTTTGATGACGCACAACGGCACGTTCATCGTGAACGGTACAGAACGGGTGATCGTTTCCCAGATGCACCGCTCGCCTGGCGTGTTCTTTGATCACGACAAGGGTAAGACGCACAGCTCGGGCAAACTGCTGTTCGCGTCCCGGATCATCCCATACCGCGGGTCCTGGCTCGACTTTGAGTTTGACGCCAAAGACATTGTGCATGCGCGCATTGACCGCCGCCGGAAACTGCCGGTGACGACTCTTCTTTATGCGCTGGGTCTCGATCAGGAAGGCATCATGAATGCCTACTACGACACCGTGCACTACAAACTGAACAAAAAGAAAAAGGCTTGGGCCACCAAGTTCTTCCCAGCACGTATTCGCGGCACCAAGCCGACGCATGACATCATCGACGCCAAGTCGGGCGAAGTGATTGCTGAGGCCGGCAAAAAGGTTACGCCGCGCACGGTCAAGAAACTGATCGACGAAGGCAAAGTCACCGAAATGCTGGTGCCTTACGAAAGCCTCTCCGGTCGCTTTGCAGCTCAAGACATCATCAACGAAGAAACCGGTGAAATCTGGGTTGAAGCTGGTGATGAGCTGACAATCGAATATGATAAAGAGGGCGAAATCTCAGGCGGCACCATTCAGCTTTTGCTGGACAATGGTGTGACCGACATCCCCGTGCTCGACATCGACAACGTGAATGTTGGTCCTTACATCCGCAACACCGTTGCGGTAGACAAAAACCTGAATCGCGAAACCGCGCTGATGGACATCTACCGGGTGATGCGTCCAGGTGAACCGCCCACGGTTGAAGCGGCCTCAACGCTTTTCGACAGCCTGTTCTTTGATGGCGAACGCTATGACCTCAGCGCCGTTGGCCGGGTCAAAATGAACATGCGCCTGGCCCTTGATGCGCCGGACACGCAGCGTACCCTTCGGTCCGAAGACATCATTTCGGTCGTGCGTGCGTTGGTGGAACTGCGCGATGGCAGAGGCGACGTGGACGACATCGACCACCTCGGCAACCGTCGTGTCCGCTCCGTGGGCGAACTGATGGAAAACCAGTATCGTGTTGGCCTTCTGCGGATGGAACGCGCGATCAAAGAACGCATGAGCTCGGTCGAGATCGACACGATCATGCCGCAAGACTTGATCAACGCCAAACCGGCAGCAGCTGCGGTGCGCGAATTCTTCGGCTCCAGCCAGCTGTCGCAGTTCATGGACCAGACCAACCCGTTGTCTGAGGTAACGCACAAGCGTCGCCTGTCGGCGCTTGGCCCTGGCGGTTTGACACGGGAACGCGCGGGCTTTGAGGTCCGCGACGTTCACCCGACCCACTACGGTCGGATGTGCCCGATTGAAACGCCGGAAGGCCCGAACATCGGCCTGATCAACAGCCTCGCCAGCTTTGCGCGGGTTAACAAGTATGGCTTCATCGAAACACCATATCGGAAAGTGATCGACGGTCAGGTGACTGACGACGTTCACTACATGTCGGCAACCGAAGAGATGCGCCACACTGTGGCCCAGGCCAACGCGCACCTCGACGAAAGCGGCAAGTTCGAGAACGAGTTGGTGAACACCCGGAAGTCCGGCGAATACACCATGAGCCCACGCGAGAACGTTGATTTGATTGACGTATCGCCCAAGCAGCTGGTGTCTGTTGCGGCCTCGCTCATTCCGTTCCTCGAAAACGACGACGCCAACCGCGCCCTGATGGGTTCGAACATGCAACGTCAGGCTGTGCCGCTGGTGAAGGCCGAAGCTCCTTTTGTCGGCACCGGCATTGAAGAGGTTGTGGCCCGCGACTCCGGCGCTGCGATCACCGCCCGTCGTGGCGGTATCATCGACCAGGTGGACGCCATGCGGATCGTGATCCGTGCGACCGAAGATTTGGAACCGGGCGATCCGGGCGTTGACATCTATCGTCTGCGCAAATTCCAGCGGTCCAACCAGAACACCTGCATCAACCAGCGTCCGCTGGTGAAGGTGGGGGATCCGGTTCAGAAGGGTGAAATCATCGCGGACGGTCCCTCGACCGATCTGGGTGAATTGGCCCTGGGCAAAAACGTGGTCGTCGCGTTCATGCCTTGGAACGGCTACAACTATGAGGACTCGATCCTGATTTCCGAGCGTATCGTGCGCGACGAC
>JBCCET010000100.1:0-12639 GCA_039030095.1 Pseudomonadota bacterium
GTGGCCATAGACGACGGCGTGTTCCCCGGTGATGATTGTCGATCCGGGCGCCGACGCTGTGACCGTTGTGGTCACGGGGCAGGGCCCCAGGCCGCGCCTTGGTCTGATACTTGCAATGGCGCCCAACGCAGGCCAGGCGTGTCTGCCATCAAGGCTGTCATCGCATCTGCATCTGGCTGGTAGACCAGAACCATCCCGCCGCTTTCACCACTAACAGATCCGGCGCCACAGATCTTTGCCACTCCACCTGCGGCCTCGACCTGGCAAATAAAGTCCTGAGTTGTCGTTGGCACAACGCCTATTCGGGTAAGTAATTTATGGTTTTCGCGAATGATATCAGATGGATCTGCACCAGATGCCAAAGCAGCCTGAAACGCAGCGGTGCAGTCTGCGAAGCTCTGCCAAAGGGCAGCATCATCGCCATGCGCCTCTCGCACGGCACTAACACATTCGCCGGTGGTAGTATCCGGTAACCCGTGCAGCACCCAATACCAGCCATCCCCGGTCAAGAGCCCGTGGGACGGATCTATCGACGGATTTTCGATGTTTTCACCCTGCGCGCGCACCAGCCCGCCGTGCACCACGGTGGCAGCATCAACAGACCCGACTTTGCCGTGCTGCAGACGGTCGCAGGCGCGGACGCGCTCGAACCTTTCGCGTTCGGTTTGCGGCAAGTCCAACAGGTTTTCAAACAGCACAAAGGTAGCGGCGATTGTTGCCGAAGATGACCCCATGCCAGCCCCGATAGGTAGCGAAGAATTGCTGCCCAGTTGCCCCGGCGCGGGTAGGGCGCCCACTGCACCAACTCCGGGAACGGGTGAGTGCTGCATCAACGACACCAACGTGTAGACCGCAAGATCATCGGGCCTTTGCAAGATTTTCTGGACCGGCAGTTCACCGTTTACAAATTGCTCAAATCGCCGATCCAGGCTTTGTTTGAAGCCTGACAACAGCTTCAGCGGATAAAACTCCCCTTGGCTGATGTCCTTGAAAACCGTGGACAGCCCGTCCGACAGGCGGATCGGTTTGAACCAAACTTCGGTGAACTGGCGCACCGCCACAGCCAATGCAGGCGCGCCATAGACCACGGAGTGCTCCCCTGACAGGATCAGTTTTCCCGGCGCATGAGCGCGGGCTATATCATCCGTCGGCGTCAACGTAGTGGCGTTTGTGTTCATCTATTTTCTCTAGGCGGTAGCGGCCCCGTGTGGTGGCGTTGATCAAGGCCGTCGACCCATCTTTCGGGTCCGGGGTATCGCGCAGCGCCAGATAGGCATCATAGTCGATTTCGGTCCTGTCGTTCAAAAGATCGGTGTGACGATCCACCATCAAATGGTCGCGATACCCCGGTTGAACAACGGCAGAAAAGAACTCTGACACCGCGCCGGAACCGTAGCTGAACATGCCCAAGGCCTGACCAGTCAGATCTTCTTCGGAGTTTTCCAGGGCCGAAATCAGGGCCAGATAGAGCGATGCAGCATAGCAATTGCCGATCTGGCGGTTATAGACCATGCCGGGCTGGCAGCGGGCCATGTCCAACTCAGCGCCGGCCTGTTTTGCCAAGTGCCTGTGGCCCTTCTCGGCCATCCGGGAAAATGGCAGGTGATAGCAGAATTGGGCAAATTCACCGTATCCGCGACCGCCTTGAGCCTGATAATCGGTCCAGGCCTGAACCAACCCGTGCAGATACCGAAGCGCCGAAAACTTGCCGTCAACCAGCGGCGTTTTTCGATAATTCGGGCGCCAAAAATCCATGATGTCTTCGGTAAAACAACCGGTTACGGGTTCTACTTCGACAACCTTGGGATCGGAAGACACCAACATGGCAACCGCGCCGCAGCCTTGGGTCGGTTCGCCCGAGCTGTCGCGGTCATAGCGCGCAACGTCGGCTGCAATGATCAGGACCTTGGAATTGGGTTTGCGCGCCACATGACCGCAAGCCATCTGCAATGCGGCCGTTGCGGAATAGCAGGCTTGCTTCAGTTCAACGTTGCGGCAGTTCTGCGGCAGACCCAGCAAATGGTGGGCAAAAATACCCGCCGATTTAGACTGGTCTACACCGCTTTCCGTGGCGAAAAGCAGGGTATCGATCCCTTCCATACCGGTGCGTTCAAGCAGCGGGCGTGCCGCCTCCGCGCCCAGTGTCACAACGTCTTCGGCGTGGGTTGGCATAGCGATCTTTTCTTGGCCGATGCCGCGCGAAAATTTCGCCGGGTCAATGCCTTGTCTGTCCGCCAAACTGTCAAGTGAAAGGTACAGCTCTGGCACGTAGAAGCTTAGCGCTTCAATTCCGGTCTTGGTATCCATGTGCGCGCACCTATAGCAACAACGACTGATTTCCCTTTAGGAATGTGCAGGTACTGCACCCCAGCAGGAACATCGCGGTTTTGAACTCCCTTTGCGTTTGTTCAATTTTGTTGATGACAGCCTTAGTTGACACTTTCGCAGCAGGTAGGAAAGGGGCCGCAATGCCGCACATGTCCGCGCCAAGGATCATGGCCTTAGCCATATCCATGCCGTTTCGAATGCCGCCCGACGCGATAAGTGTGGTTGGATCGGGTGACTTTTCAAGCACTGGAACCGCGCTTTGAAGCGCCTCTACCGTGGTCAGGCCCCAGTCTTGAAAAACCAGTCCCAGGTCGTCTTCCGCCTCTGCACGGCGGTGGTATTCTACCCGGCTCCAAGAGGTGCCGCCGCGCCCGGCCACGTCAAAGTGGCGGACCCCGGTGCCAAGGCCCTGAACAATGTCAGCCGGCGACAGCCCGGCGCCGACTTCTTTTAGCAAAACCGGCACTGGCAGTTCCGGGACAAGCGCAGTGATTGCCTCTACCAACCCGGCGAAGTTCCTGTCGCCTTCGGGTTGGACCGCTTCCTGCAAGGGGTTGAGATGCAGGTAAAGCCCGTCCGCCCCCAATACGTCGATGGCAGACAGGCAGTCTGAGGCGCCGACGCCGTTGTTTAGCTGCACTGCTCCGATATTGGCGACCAGCGGCACAGTTGGTGCCACAGGCCGCAAATCAAAGCTGGTCCGCGCGGAAAGCTTGTTCAGCATGACCCGCTGGGAGCCTACCGCCATGGCAACGCCGGTGGCCTCAGCAGCTTCGGCCAAGCGATGGTTGATCACTTGTATCTCATTCCCGCTGCCGCCTGTCATGGACGAGATGATCAGCGGGAAAGACAGACTTTTGCCAAGAAAAGTCGCCGATGTGTCCACGGCGTCGAGGTCGGTTTCCGGCAGTGCGCGATGGGTCAAGCGAATGGCGTCAAAGCCGGAACCTTTTCGTTCCACGCCGGGATCTTCTTCGAATGCGCGCAAATGGTCGATCTTGCGCTGAGAGATTTCGTCGACGCCTTGGGTCACGACCGCTCCAGTTCCAGATGGGCACGCATCAACTCGCCCGGGTTGGTTTGGGCCGCCATCAGCGAAAGTTCCCCGCATAAAACGGTTGCAGCGCATATGCCGGCCAAACGGCGCGCGTTGTCGCCGGGCGCGCGGTCATCCAAGCAACCCAACGTTTCCAGATGATTGGTAACCTGCGGGTTGCCTTTGCCGTTGCCCACACTGCCTACAATCAAATTGGGCAGGGTACATGAAAAGTAGAGGCTATCGTCACGCGCCTCGCAGTGAACCATGCCCTGACTGCCTTCGATAATGTTGGCGGCGTCTTGGCCGGTGGCGAGGTAGAATGCCAGCAGCATATTAGCAAAATGTGCGTTTGCACTGCGCAAAGAGCCTGCAACAGATCCGCCGATGAGGTTCTTTTCGGTGTTCAGTTGCACCATCTTTTCAGGCGTGGTGCGCAGCATTCGCGATAGAAGGCGGCGGGGGATGTGGATGTCTGCCACCACATATTTTCCGCGGCCAAGGATGCCATTTACGGCAGAAGCCTTTTTATCCGTGCAGAAATTGCCGGAAATGGATGAATAATCGAGCGCCGGATGTGCCGCCAAAATCCACTCCATCACCGCGTCGGCTGCTTTAGTCACCATGTTGTGCCCGGACGCATCGCCAGTGGCACATTCCAAACGGACATAAAGCAGGTTGCCCACGATCTGGCGGTTCAGTCCCACCAGTCTTGCAAAGCGACTGGTGCCTGCAATCTTTTCGGCAATGGTATCGCGACTTGCATCTATGGCTTGCCAAGCGTCCAGCGCTGTTTCCGCGTCTTTGGCGCGAAGCAGGACTGACCGGGTCATCCGCTCATCTACCAGCGTGCAGCGAATGCCCCCGGCATGGCGTGACACACCGGCACCTCGTGCGGTAGACGGCCAAAGCGGTGTTTCATAGGTGGCCATCGGCACCAGAACGTCGCCTTCGACCACATTTCCGGTCAAACGCATCGGGCCAACCCATTTGGTCGGCACAGGTGTCGTATGGGGGTCATCCCTGATCATGGCTATGCGTCGTTGCCTTACCTGCTGCAGACCGAAGCGGGCTACGAATATCCCGCCCAACTGTATATCCCAGTCCGCGTCCCCTCCGCCACCGCTGTTTTCGCGTCAGCTGCGTGTAACCGTCGCAGACCTAAAGTGGTCTTTGACCACGCCGCGCAGCCATTTGTTTTTGGGGTTGTCGGTGTTGCGCCAATGCCAAAGCAGATCGAAACGAACCGGTTCCAAATGGAACGGCGGCGGACTGCTTGCCAGCTTGGCAAGCGCCAGATCACCGAGGCTGGCCTGCATGGTGCAGATCAAATCAGTGCCAATTATGAACTCTCCCAAAGCCTGCGCATTTGGCACGCCGAGGCGGATGTAACGTTTCAGGTTCATCCGGGCCAAAAAGCTGTCAACGGTGCTGGGGAAGTTGCCGCCGAAGTCCAACACTGCATGTTTGGCGTCTGCAAACTCTTCCAGTGTCTTAGGCGCATCGCGCACTTTGGGGTCATAAAACACCAGCATTTGGTCTTGGTAGACAGGCGCGGAGGCGAGCGTCATCGGCAATTTCAGCAGCCTGACGCTAATGGCCAAATCAACTTCACGCGCCTCAAGTCTTTCGGAAATCGTGTCGCGAGACCCCAGCTCCAGCATGCGCAGGCGGCCGACATTTGCCACGTCAAATAGCCGGTCTCGCAGACCCACTAGCTTTGGCAGCAACTCATTAACGTTGGCCACAATAGTCACGTCGATAGGCGCCAATCCCGGACGAAAAATCTCCGGCTTTTGCAGCGCTTCGAGGCGGGCCAGAATGTCATCAATCCGGGGCATGGCCACCAATAAGAATTCGGAAGGTTCAATGTTGCGCCCAGATCGCAAAAACAACGGATCGTTCAAAGCCGCGCGCAGCTTGTCTACCGTATGGCTAACTGTGGACTGGTTGATTCCCAGATGCTGAGCCGCCGCGGCCATCGACCCGGTGCGCACCACCGAACGCAGCACCTGAAGGGACCAGCCGTCGATTCGGTTCCAATCGATTTTTTGCATTGATGGTGAGTGCTGCGTGAATTGTTTAAATTGAAGATTGGCCCTAAGATTAAAACCAGTCAACTTTTTATTCGGGGATTATTGTGGACCTTTTTTCAAAAGACTGCGGCCAAAGAGATTACACTCCGCTGGACGAGTACCAATCTTTGATCGGCTTTTTTACATTCGTTCAACGCCAGGCGGATAATCTGGGTGATGCAGAGCTTGCGGCAGTATGTGAGCGAGGTATTTCCCATTGCTGGCGCATGTCACACGTGGCAGCGCAGCAGGTCGAAAGCGGCGATATACACGATCAAGTTTTGAACTGACCAAAAGGTCTGAGCCTTAGCCTTAGCAACGGTGAGTGATTGCGTGCTTGCAGCGCGCCTGATCTTAGCAGAAATCTTGCGTGAACATTGTCACGACGGAAAGCACTGCGCATGACCGACACTTTCGTTGATACCGTGGTTGTAGGTGGGGGGCAGGCCGGAATTGCGGCCAGCCGACATTTGGCTAAGAACGAAGTCCCCCATGTGGTGCTGGAGCGTGCCCGAGTGGCGGAAAGTTGGCGCACACGGCGTTGGGATTCGCTGGTGGCCAACGGTCCGGCCTGGCACGACCGTTTTCCCGAGCAGGAGTTTGCAACCGTCGACGCTGACGGGTTCCCAGGCAAAGAAACGGTCGCCAGCTACTTCGAGGAATTTGTGCAAGGCAATGACTTGCCCATGCGCTGTGGGGTGGATGTAAAGCGGGTGAGTAGGCTTGACGGGCAAGCCGGGTTTCGGGTCGAAACCTCCGACGGAAACTGGATCGCTCGTCACATTGTTGCCGCTACAGGGCCTTTCCAGACACCGATCATTCCGCCGGTGGTTCCTGAAGATGCCGGGGTGACGCAGCTGCATTCAGCAGACTATCGTAACCCCAATGGCTTGCCGCCCGGTGGGGTCTTGGTCGTAGGGGCAGGGTCATCAGGCGCGCAAATCGCAGATGAGTTGAACCGTTCGGGCCGCGACACTTACCTGTCCGTTGGTCCGCACGCCCGCCCGCCAAGGGCCTATCGCGGATTGGACTATTGCTGGTGGCTGGGTGTGCTTGGCAAATGGGAAATACCGCGCCCCGATCCGTCAACTGCCCACATCGCTATCGCGGTCAGCGGTGCAAACGGAGGGCGTACGGTAGATTTCCGTCAACTCGCATCAGAAGGCGTGACCCTTTTGGGCCTCACTGACAGTTTCGCAGACGGCGCACTTCAGTTTGCGCCGGACCTGCTTGAGAATATCACCATTGGCGACAAAGATTACCTGTCGGTGTTGGATGAGGCGGACGCGTATGCGCTGCGCAACGGGCTTGACCTGCCTGAAGAGCCGTCAGCACGGGTCTTTCCCCCAGATCCTCCCTCCTTGACCAATCCGATCCTGTCGCTGGATTTGGCCGATGCCGGGATCCGCACGGTTCTGTGGGCCACCGGCTACAAGCTCGACTTCAATTGGTTGCAAGTTGATGCGTTTGACGCGAACGGTCAGCCGGCCCACGAACGCGGCGTATCAACGGAACCCGGTGTCTACTTTCTGGGGCTGCCCTGGCTGTCGCGGCGGGGGTCGTCGTTTATCTGGGGCGTCTGGCATGACGCGAAATACGTCGCCGACCAGATTGCAATTCATCGCAACTACCACGACTATCAACTGGCAAAAGCCCTATAGGTTAACCATGGCCCATACCCGTATCCGCCCGTTTAATACTGGCGAGACATACCCCGAACAAAACCTCGACAACGATCTTTGCCAAGCCGTGGTCACGCGCGGCGGTGCGACGGTCTGGATGCGGGGGCAATGTCCGCAAAACCTGGACGACGCCGTGAATATCGACAGCCACGACCCGGCAGAGCAGACCCACAAGGTGATGCAGAACATTCGTCAGTTGATCGAAGAGGCGGGCGGCGACATGTCCCACCTTGTCAAACTGGTGGTCTACCTCACCGATGTACGCCACCGCGAGGCGGTGTATCGCACCATGGGGGAATACATCAAAGGGGTGCACCCGGTGTGCACAGGTCTGGTGGTGCAAGCGCTGGCCCGGCCGGAATGGCTCGTTGAAATAGACGCCACAGCCGTGATCCCGGACGACGTGGCATGACGTTTTCGCTTGTCGCCCGATGCGCGCAAACCGGCATGTTTGGCGTGGCCATATCGTCCTCTTCGCCTGCGGTGGCTGCGCGCTGTTCTTACGCGCGGGCCGGGGTGGGAGCTGTTGCCTCCCAAAACGTGACCGATCCCACATTAGGACCGCTGACGCTGGATTGCATGGCCGGTGGGATGAGCGCGGCAGACGCGGTTGAAACCGCCCGCGCCAGAGGTGCTTTCATAGAATACCGCCAGCTTTTGGCGATTGATGCCGACGGCCGGACAGCGATCCATTCGGGGCCGGAAAGCCTCGGCATTTGGACCCAGGCAGAAGGTCTCGATGTGGCATCAGGCGGGAACTTGTTAGCCAACGACAGTGTTCCTGCGGCAATTGTTGCTGGGTTTGAGAAAGCAACGGGTCACTTGGGCGACCGGTTGATTGCCGCCATGCGTGCAGGGCTTGCCGCCGGGGGGGAAGCCGGACCGGTCCACTCAGCGGGCCTAAAGCTCGTCGATAAAGTCAGTTGGCCTGTGGCAGACCTACGCTGCGACTGGACCGAAGATTGCCCGGTGCAGGCCGTGGCCACGGCGTGGGACGTCTACAAGCCGCAAATGGATGCTTATGTGCAACGCGCACTCGACCCGAGTGTCGCGCCGTCTTACGGTGTACCCGGTGACGAATAGACAGCCGTTATGCTTGATCAGTCGTTTGAAGATTTGAGGTCGAAGCCAAGTGCAATGAATTTCCGCGCAGAGGCCATGCTGCTGGTCGATCCACTAGACCCGACTTCCAACCTGTGCCCGACTATGGATGAATCGTTGCCTCAAGACCGTTTGGATCAAATACAAACCTTAACAGGCTAAACATGTTGCGTTTCACCCTCCGCCAGTTGGAATATTTTGTGGCCGTGGGCGACACCGGGTCCATTGCAAAGGCATCAGAGCGGGTGAATGTATCGTCCCCATCTATTTCTGCCGCCATCACCCAGTTGGAAGAAGAATTTGGCCTGCCGCTGTTTGTACGCCAGCACGCCCAAGGATTGTCGCTGACCCAGGCGGGGCGCGAAATGCTGGAACAGGCGCGCACCGTCCTGCGCGAGGCAAGCGCGCTGGTCGATGTGGCAGGCGGGATATCGGGCGAGGCTCGTGGCCCCATATCAATCGGCTGTTTTACCACGCTTGCGCAAGTCATGTTGCCAACCCTGCGCAAAAGTTTTGAACAAGCCCATCCTGACGTGCGCGTGGTTCAGGTCGAGCTGGATCAGGTGGAGATTTTCAATGCCTTGCGCCGGTCCGAAATAGACGCGGCCCTGACGTATGATCTACAGATCCCCGCGGATTTGAATTTTACCCCGCTGATCGAACTTCCCCCATTTGTAATTGTGAACGAGGATCATCCCTTGGCAGGGCGAAAGCGGGTTAGCATCAATGATCTGGTTACGCTGCCGATGGTGCTGCTCGATCTGCCGCACAGCGCAGATTATTTCCTGTCGATCTTTGATACCCGCCCGCATGTGACGGAACGGACCCGCGACATGGCTGTGATGCGTAGCTTGGTGGGCAGTGGCTATGGCTATTCGATTGCCAACGTGCGTCCGCTGAACGCCAGGTCGCCAGACGGCCAACCCCTGCAATTCATTGAAATTGAAGAAGATGTTCGCGCCCTGCGGTTGGGTGTGGTGACCGCGCAAGACGCCGCCAAAACCCATACCGTTGGCGCATTTCTTGAACATACGCGCGCGCTGGTGGCGGATCGCGCACTTCCGGGCATAGGCAGCGCGCGGGATTTGGGTTAGCCTGCCCCTAAGCGGCGCTTTCAAAGCCCGTGTCTTTTTGCATGCGCTGAAAAGTTTAAAGTCTGCGCATCCCGGGGAGGAAAATACCATGCTGTCCACCAACGAAATTCTTGAACAAGACGATCACCTGATCCAATCTTTTGCCGATCTGAACGCTCTGAAACAGCAGGGCGCCCGAACGGTCATTTCCCGCGCCAAGGGGCCTTACGTCTATGACAGCGACGGTCAGGAAATGATCGACGGTATTGGTGGGCTTTGGTGCGTGAACGTGGGCCATGGCCGCGAAGAGATCGTAAACGCGGTAGCCGAACAGTTGCGCACGCTGGACTACTATTCGACGTTTTACAATTTCACCCACCCCAAGGCGGCAGAACTGGCGGCAAAGGTTGCCAGCCTTGCGCCAGGGCATTTGAACGCGGTCTATTTCGGCAACTCCGGGTCCGTGGCCAATGACAGTGCGGTGCGTATCCTGCACCACTACAACATCCGCAAAGGCCGCCCCGACAAGCGCATCGTTTTATGCCGGACGGGCGCCTATCACGGGTCCACGCACCTCGCCATTGCAATGACGACGCCGCTTTATTCCGAAGGGTGGCACGCTGCACGCGACGTAGTGCATCATCTGCCATCTTCACACCATTGGCGCGACGGCGGCGACATGACGGAGGCGGAGTTCCTTGACCAACTGATGGCGGACATGCGCAAAGCGATTGAAGATATCGGGCCAGACAATATTTGCGCTTTTTTTGCAGAACCGATCCAGGGGGCAGGGGGCGTGATCGTGGCGCCTGTGGGTTATCACAAACGCGCGCTGGAGATCTGCCAGGAATACGACATCAAATATGTGGCGGATGAGGTGGTGACAGCGTTTGGACGGCTAGGCCACTTCTTTGCCTCAGAAGACGTGTTTGGGATGGTGCCGGACATCATTACCACTGCCAAAGGGCTGACCTCTGGCTATCAACCCCTGTCTGCGACGATTGTGTCCGACGAAATTCACGATGTGATCAGCGGCCCGGACGGGATGTTCCTGCACGGCATGACCTATTCCGGTCACCCGGCGGCGTGCGCAGCCGGGCTCGCCAACATTGCCATTATGGAAAACGACGGTATTCCGGAACGGGTTCGCACCACTGGCAAGCAGTTTGAAAACAATCTGCGCGGGCTGACCGATATCGATATGGTGGGGGAGGTGCGCGGGTCACACTTCATGATGGGCATAGAGTTTGTCAAAGACCGCGACACCAAAGAAAGCCATGCGCCAGAGGATCAGGTGGGCCTGAAAGTTGCCCAAGCCTGTCAACGGCGCGGCCTGATCGCGCGTCCGCTGGGCAATGTGCTGATCCTGTCGCCGACGTTGATTATGGATGCCCCCATGATCGACGATATCGCCGGGATATTGCGCGACGCCATCAACGAAGTGGCAGCAGGGCTTTAAGACCCTTGCGCGCGGTCGACAGAACCGGGGCAGGCATCTCCCTTGACCGGCTCGCTGGTACGGTGGATCAGCTGGGCAAGCCTGGCTTTGCCGCAGCGCTGGGGGATGCGGCTGCCGGGTTCATCGACTTCGATAACCTGATAATCCTTGCCTATTCCGGGGCGGCGACGCCGCAAGAGCTTTACCGCCGTTTTGTGAGCCCCGTGCCTTATGCACAGATCGAAGAAACCTATCTGACATCCCACTACGTGCTGGATCCGTTCTATGCAGCCCACCAACAAAAAGTACCGCGCGGGCTGTATCGGTTAGAAGACGTGGCACCGGACAAATTTCGCGCCACCACGTATTTTACCGAATATTATCAACGTACAACCTTGGTCGATGAATTAGCCTTGTTCGCCTACACGGCGACCGGCTGGACAATCACGGCCTGTTTCGCGCGGGATCATACATCCGGCAAACGGTTTGAACGCCGCCAGATTGAGTTATTCGCCAAGGTCGCGCGAACGTTGTCGGCTTTGATGGAACAGCATTGGGCGCACTTGAACCCACCCAAAGCAACCCTTGCGCCGCAAAAGCGCGACATCATCGCTGACCTTGCCCACCAGCTACAAACCCGCCACGACATTTCGCTGACTCCGCGCCAAGTGGAGGTCGGTCTTTTGATCTTGCGCGGTCATTCGTCCCGGTCCGCGGCGCTGACCCTTGGTATCAGTTGGCAAACGGTGAAGGTCTTTCGCAAACAACTCTATTCCCGGTGTGGCGTGTCATCTCAGGCAGAATTGTTCGCAATTCTTTTGCCGCTGATCGGAGAAACGCAGCCGATGGCGGAATTGGCATGACCGGCGCGCGCAAACATACCGCACTGGGGGTATATACCCCTGAAACACGGGAACTAACGTGGCCAGGGTCAAATGCAGGGGTACAGATGCAGCTATTGGAGTGGAAAACGTGACGGATACCGCTGCTGTAGCGCTGCGCAAAGTGCGCAAGAATTTCGGCGACTTTACCGCGTTGCGGGAAGTGAGCTTTGAGATTGGTGACAATGAGTTTTTCACCCTTTTGGGGCCATCAGGCTGTGGCAAGACCACACTTTTGCGGCTGATCGCCGGTTTTGAAAACACCTCTGGCGGGAGGATCCAGCTTTACGGTGAAGAAATAGAGGATCTGCCCCCCAACAAGCGGCCAGTGAATACAGTTTTCCAAAACTACGCGCTTTTCCCGCACATGACAGTGACAGAAAATATCGGTTTCAGCCTGCAAATGTTGGGGTGGTCGAAAGCGGACGTGGACGCCCGAGTGGCAGAAATGGTGACGATGGTTCAGCTGGACCAGTTTGTGGCGCGCAAACCTAGCCAGATGTCGGGCGGTCAGCAGCAGCGCGTGGCGCTGGCCCGCGCCATGGCCCCCAGGCCGAAGGTTTTGCTGCTTGATGAGCCGTTGTCGGCGCTGGATCTAAAGCTGCGCCAGGAAATGCGCACGGAACTTAAGCGGCTTCAAAGAGAGACCGGGATCACCTTTATCTTCGTGACCCATGACCAGGAAGAAGCGCTTTCCATGTCCGACCGCGTGGCCGTTATGTCCGCCGGCGAAGTGCAACAGATTGGCACGCCTTCAGACATCTACGAATACCCCGCCAACCGTTTTGTGGCTGATTTCATTGGCGAGACGAACTTGCTGGAAGCAGAAGTTGCAGCCGTGGACGGCGAGGAACTGACCTGCCGTCTGTCAGATGGTGAGATTGTGCATGCCACTTCTGACGCGCCGGTGGCGGAAGGCCGGGCCGGAACAATTTCGTTGCGCCCCGAGCGCCTGACGCTCAGCCGCGAAAAACCGGCGGGGGAAAGCCTGCAAGGCGCGTTGGTGGACGCCACATATCTGGGCA
>JBCCET010000101.1:0-12617 GCA_039030095.1 Pseudomonadota bacterium
CCGCACGCTGAGCTTCAACGGCCTTGCAAACGCCCAAATAGTGGCGGGCATTAACGCAGGCGCCCACGCCAACCCCTGCTTCGCAGGTGACACCGTGCGTGCGTGGTCTGAGGTGCTGGACAAAGCCGAAACGGATGCGCCGGGAGTAACCGCCGTGCGCCTTCGCCTGGTAGCCACCAAAGGCACGAGCGCAGAATTTCCACTTAAGGGCGACGACGGGAAGTATCTTCCCGATGTTCTTCTGGACCTCGACTATTGGGCGCTGATGCCAAGCTAAAGGCAGCTTTTTGGGGGCCATCGCCAAAAGGGCAAGGCAGGCTAGATCAGGTTTATGTTTCAATGCCCGTCACTGTGATCACAACGCCGAATTTTTGCGAGATCACAGCGTCAAAGCGCGGCGATTTGTGATCCCGTTTTCGTTAACGCGGCATTATGCGCGCGTAAGGCCCTCGCATCCCTGAAAAACCCCTGCTACAAACCATCTAGCTAGAGAGCCAAAACAGCCGTCAGGGAATACCATGGCAGATGTGAACCGGGGCAGTCGTCCCCTTTCCCCCCACCTTTCAGTCTATCGCATGGCTATCACCATGTTGGTGTCGATCCTAAACCGGATTACCGGGGTCGGTTTGGCGGTTCCCGCCGTGATGGTTGTCGTCTGGCTGACCGCAGCGGCCAGCGGACCGGACGCCTTCGCAGTCGTTAACGGGATGATGACGCACTGGCTCGCCATTCTGATCTGGATCGGGTCGATCTGGGCGCTTTGGTTCCATTTTCTGGGCGGCCTTCGCCATATCTGGATGGATTTCGGGCACGGGTACGAACTCAAAACGGTGAACGCCACCGGTTGGGCCGTTGTGATTGGTTCATTTGTGCTGGCGGTTCTGACCGTCTGGCTTTTGTTGCTGTAACGGGGGCACAGGCGATGTCTTACAAAACTGACCTTGGACGTGTGATCGGGCTCGGCTCTGCCAAAACAGGTGCGGAAGAATGGTTTTCCAACCGGGTATTGTCAGTGGCCCTGGTGCCGCTGACACTTTTGTTCCTTTACCTTGTGGCTCCGCTGATCGGGGAAGATTACGAGACGGTTTTGGCTGGCTTTGCCAACCCGTTCACGGCGGTGGTGACGATCCTTTATATCCTTGTCACTTTCAAACATCTGGCTGATGGCTTGCACGAGGTGATAATAGACTACGTTCATTCGAAGGGCATGCTGACGGTCTTGCTCGTCGGCACCCGGCTTGGGTGTTATTTCATCGGCGCAATCGGCGCCTTTTCTGTCGCGAAAATCGCGTTGATCGGCTGATTGGGGCATAGGGCATGGCTTCTTACGAATATGTAGATCACACCTATGACGTCGTCGTAGTAGGCGCTGGCGGCGCTGGATTGCGCGCGACACTTGGGATGGCTGAAAAAGGTCTGAAGACCGCGTGCGTCACCAAGGTTTTCCCGACCCGCAGCCACACTGTTGCCGCGCAGGGTGGCATTGCGGCAAGCCTGCAAAACATGGGGCCGGACCATTGGCAGTGGCACCTTTATGATACTGTTAAAGGCTCTGACTGGTTGGGCGACACGGACGCGATGGAATACCTCGCCCGCGAGGCGCCTGCTGCGGTTTATGAGTTGGAACACTACGGCGTGCCCTTTTCGCGCACGGAACAGGGCAAGATCTATCAACGGCCCTTCGGCGGGCACACCACCGAATTTGGGGAAGGTCCGCCCGTGCAGCGTACTTGTGCCGCGGCCGACCGGACAGGCCACGCGATTTTGCATACACTGTATGGGCAGTCGGTCAAAAACAACGCCGAATTTTTCATCGAATACTTCGCCACAGACCTGATCATGGCCGATGACGGCACTTGCCAAGGTGTCATCGCATGGAAGTTGGACGACGGCACAATCCACCGTTTCAACGCAAAAATGGTGGTGCTGGCCACCGGTGGCTACGGCCGGGCTTATTTCAGCGCGACCAGCGCCCACACCTGTACCGGTGACGGCGGTGGAATGGTGGCCCGTCAGGGCTTGCCACTGCAAGACATGGAGTTTGTGCAGTTTCACCCGACCGGCATCTACGGTGCCGGCTGCCTGATTACCGAAGGCGCGCGCGGGGAAGGCGGCTATCTGACCAACTCCGAAGGTGAGCGTTTCATGGAGCGCTATGCGCCGACCTACAAAGATCTTGCCAGCCGCGATGTGGTGAGCCGATGTATGACGATGGAAATCCGCGGTGGACGCGGTGTTGGGGTGGAAGGGGATCATATCCATTTGCACCTCAACCACTTGCCGCCAGAGGCTCTGGCCGAACGGCTGCCGGGAATTTCCGAAAGCGCAAAGATCTTTGCGGGCGTTGACGTCACCAAAGATCCGATCCCAGTGCTGCCGACGGTGCACTACAACATGGGTGGCGTGCCCACGAACTATTGGGGTGAGGTACTGAACCCGACCGAAGACGACCACGACCGGATTTTCCCAGGGTTGATGGCCGTGGGAGAAGCGGGCTGCGCCAGCGTTCACGGGGCCAACCGGCTTGGGTCCAACAGCTTGATCGACCTTGTGGTCTTTGGCCGTGCGTCGGCAATCAAAGCTGCTGAAGTTGTTGATCCAGAGGAGAAAAACCGCGAGTTGAACAAGCATAGCCTCGATCAGGCGATGGACCGTTTCGACAAGCTGCGCCATGCGCAAGGCGATGTATCGACGGCGGAATTGCGGCTTGAGATGCAAAAGGCGATGCAGGCGGATGCGGCCGTTTTCCGCACAGATGAAACCCTGGCCGACGGTGTCAAGAAAATGACCGCCATCGCAGGCAAGATGAAAGACATCTCTGTCACGGACCGCTCGTTGATCTGGAACTCTGATCTGATGGAAACGTTGGAGCTAACCAACCTTATGCCCAACGCTTTAGCGACCATTGTCAGTGCCGAGGCACGCAAGGAAAGTCGTGGCGCCCACGCCCATGAAGACTGGCCGGATCGCAACGACCAGGACTGGCGAGTACATTCGCTGGCCACTGTTCAGGATGCGAAGGTGAAACTGAGCTATCGTGACGTGCATGTGGACCCGCTGACCGGCCACAACGAAGGCGGGATTGACCCCAAGAAGATTGCGCCAAAAGCACGGGTCTATTGATAAGGACGTCTCTGTCTTTCCAAGCGTCTGGCAAGTATCCGCCCGACATCCAGGGTACGACCAACCTAGGTGAGACGAATGCCGACAAGTATGGTATTGTAAAGCTAACGTACTAAGTTTTACAGGCATGATCATGCGTATAATTTTTGCAACCGCTCTTCTGTTTCTGATAGCGACGCCCGATGTCGAGGCGGGCCAGCGTATTCCGATTTCGGCTGCTATGGCGCAATGCAAAGTGCTGGATGGACCAACAACGCTGGCACAAGAACAATATCGTGCTTGCGTGGTTGCAAAATCAGGCCGCAGACCGCCAGAAGAAAAGCCGGAGCCAGGTGTTCGGATCACCGGATCGGCTCGGATCGGAATAGTGGTGTCCAAGTAGGACCCTGAAAGGACTTTTGATGACCAAGACTCTCTTAACTTCCGTTGCTGCCGCGTTAATATTTTCTTTTGGGGTAGCAGAGGCGGGACCACGCATGTCGCTGCCCCAAGCCGTGGATGTTTGCACTAAGCGGGCTGTACAATTTGCAAAAATCCCGCGCGGCCCGGTTGGAGAAGAACCTGAGCCGTCGTTGGTTGAACAGCGCTATCGCGCTTGCGTCTACGCCAACGCGCGCCAATACCCTTCAGAGCCACCAAAGTACCGCCAGTCAATCCTGACACCTTTGCTCGACGCCTTGTCTTGATGCGCGCTGTTGCCTTTGCTGCACTGGTTCTTGCAGTGGGCGGCTGTCAGCCACCCACGCCGCGCATGTCTCTGGCAGAGGCGAAGGCCCTGTGTACGCAACGTGCTACCGCATATGCTCGGACACCTCGTCCGGTTCCTGGTGAGACCGGCAACATAGAAGTCGGACTTTTGGCTGAACTGCCCGACAGCTTTATGGTGCGCGATTTCTACCGCAGTTGCGTCTATGCAAACGCAGGTGTGCGTCCTGATACGATGCCGGATATTCCGATCTTCGGCTAAGCGGTGTAAATCACCCTTATGGCCAAACCCGCACTCAAGAACATCACCATTGTCTGGCATCTGGGGTTCCAGAAAACCGGGACCACCAGCTTTCAATCATTGATGCGTCGCAATGAAGAGGTGTTGTCATCTTACTGCACAGTGTTTCCCAAGCAGCACTGGACAGAAGATCTGTTGGTTGCGGGAACGAGTTATTGGCAGCACCCGGGCCGGGCCACAAAGCGCGCGTTGAAGGCGGCGGCTCAGGACATTCGGCGGGATGTTCAGAATCAGGGCCAGACTTTCGGCGTCGTGTCCGATGAAAACATCATCGGGTTGGAGCTCTATGACAACTCCGGCAGCGTGTTTGATATGGCCGCGGCAGTTATGCCGGTGCTGGAAGACGCAATTAAGCCAGCCAAATCCGTTTTTGTTTTTTACACGCGCGATTGGGACGCGTTGATGAAATCGGCATACAATCAAGCCGTCAAACAAATGCGCAATCGCTATGATTTTGACGAATTCATCAAGCGCGCATCGTTCAAGCGCGCCTGGGGCCCCCATCGCAAACGCTTGGCAGGGGCCGTTAACGGCGAAGTTGTGTTTCGTGATCTGACCGCTGATGGCGAGGCAGGATGGCCGATGGGTGGGTACATTCTGACCCGCGCCGGTGTGCCGCCAAAGGTACTGACACAGTTGGAACCGCCGATTGGGACCAACGAAAGCCTGCCGCCGTCTGCGCTTGAATTCATGCTCGAAATGAACCGATCACACATTCATGACTATGGGCTGGAAATTGTGCGAAAGAAGGTACTTAAACATATCAAAGCTTTCCGTTAGAAAGCTTGAGGGGAGCAAAAGGAAAAGAAGCGTATGGTAGAATTGGCCCTGCCAAAAAATTCCAGGATGACCGTTGGGAAAACCTGGCCCAAGCCTCAAGGTGCCACTAACATTCGGACGTTCAAGATTTACCGCTGGGACCCGGACACGGGGGAAAATCCGCGCTTGGACACCTATTTTGTGGATCTTGATACCTGTGGCCCGATGGTCCTGGATGCTTTGATCAAGATCAAGAACGAGATTGACCCGACGCTGACGTTCCGCCGATCCTGCCGCGAAGGCATTTGCGGGTCTTGCGCGATGAACATCGACGGGATGAACACGCTCGCGTGCATCTGGGGCATGGATGACATCAAGGGTGACGTGAAAATCTATCCCTTGCCGCATATGCCGGTGGTCAAGGACCTGATCCCGGATCTGACCCACTTCTATGCCCAGCACGCGTCCATCATGCCGTGGCTGGAAACCAAGACAAACCGCCCTCAGCAAGAGTGGCGCCAGTCCATTGAAGATCGCAAAAAGCTTGACGGGCTTTATGAATGTGTGATGTGCGCGTCCTGTTCGACGTCGTGCCCAAGTTACTGGTGGAACGGCGACCGCTATCTTGGCCCGGCTGCTTTGCTGCACGCCTATCGCTGGCTGATCGACAGCCGGGATGAGGCCACCGGGGAGCGGCTGGATGAATTGCAGGACCCTTTCAAACTTTATCGCTGTCATACCATCATGAACTGCGCGCAGACCTGCCCAAAGGGTTTGAACCCCGCGAAGGCGATCGCTGAGATCAAGAAAATGATGGTTGAACGCACGCTCTAGAAGCGAGGTTCGGAGACGCTGCACCCTTGGCCTGCGGCCAAGTCCTCCGGAGTATTTTCACTGTGGAAAGGGCGACCTCTGTGGGAAATAGGCGCTTGGCGTTTGTATTGTCTGGCGCGAGCAAGTCTCTCGAATTTCTATTTTCGAAAGAGAACGGCGCCCAAGACGCCGCGTCGGACGCTTTTTGGCGCCTTTCAGGCAAATCTGGTATGCGGTAGGGGTGTGGTGTCTACCAACTCTTCTAGCGCAGGGGATACATCATGGCCGAAGTTCTGAAAGCGGACGTTCTTGTCATTGGACATGGGTTGTCGGGCCTTGTGGCTGCATCAGAGGCGGCGTCGCGCGGTAAATCCGTTATTCTGTTAGATCAAGAAGGTGAGCAGTCGCTCGGTGGCCAGGCATTCTGGTCGCTCGGCGGGTTATTCATGGTCGACACACCAGAACAGCGCCGGATGGGGATCAAAGATAGCCGCGAATTGGCGTCGCAGGACTGGTACGGGTCAGCTGGGTTTGATCGGCCCGAGGATAAAAACCCAAAGCTCTGGGCGGAAGCGTATCTTGATTTTGCAGCGGGTGAAATGCGGTCTTGGCTAGCGGGCAAGGGAATGAAATGGTTCCCCGTGGTCGGATGGGCTGAGCGCGGCGATGGCACAGCTCACGGACATGGCAATTCGGTTCCGCGGTTCCACCTGACCTGGGGTGTTGGTCCCGGCGTACAGGAACCGTTTGAACGCGAGGTGCGCGAACATTATACGGCTGGGCGGATCAAGTTTGCGTTCCGACACAAGGTCACGGGGCTTGATTTGAAGGGGCGTCGTGTTTCGGGAGAGGTTTTGGAGCCCACAGATGTGGAGCGTGGCGCGTCCACGTCGCGCAAACCCATCGGCAGCTTTGAAGCGCAGGGTGAGGCACTTGTCATCACCACCGGTGGGATTGGCGGTGACCACGATATGGTGCGCAATGTCTGGCCGGAAGACAGGCTGGGGCCGGCACCTAAGAAAATGGTCGCTGGTGTGCCGGACTATGTGGACGGCGCCATGCAGCGGATCGCGCAGCAAGCTGGTGCGGGTGTGATCAACGCAGACCGGATGTGGCACTACACCGAAGGATTGGAGAATTGGGACCCGATCTGGCCGAACCACGGCATTCGCATTTTGCCGGGGCCGTCGTCGATGTGGTTTGATGCGCTGGGTGACCGGATGGAGGCGCCTTATTTGCCGGGCTTTGACAGTCTGGGTACGCTGAAGCGCATTTTGTCCACGGGTCATGAGCACAGCTGGTTTATCCTGACCCAGAAGATTATCGAAAAAGAGTTCGCGCTGTCCGGCTCAGAACAAAACCCTGATTTCGCATCGAAAAGCTGGATGGAAGTGTTGAAGTCGCGGCTTGCTGGCGGTGCGCCGAAGCCGGTTGAGGCGTTCAAGGAAAAAGGCGCGGACTTTGTGTATGCGGACACATTGGATGCGCTCGTGGAAAAGATGAACGGGGTTACTCCGGACGCGCCACTGGATGTAGCCAAGCTACGCCATCAGATCGAAGCGCGGGACCGGGAGATGGACCACAAGTTTTCCAAAGACTTGCAAGTGTTGGCGATCCACGGGATGCGATCCTATCGCGGTGATAAGCTGGTACGCACAGCCAAGCCGCACAAAATCCTTGATCCGTCCAAAGGACCGTTGATTGCTGTTCGCCTGAATATCCTGACGCGAAAATCGCTTGGTGGGCTGCACACGGACGGGGCCGGCGGCCTTTTGGACAACTCCGGTGCGCCGATAGAGGGCTGCTTTGCAGCCGGGGAGGTCGCGGGCTTTGGCGGCGGCGGCTACCATGGGTACAACGCGCTTGAAGGTACTTTTTTGGGCGGCTGCATCTTTTCGGGCCGTGTGGCCGGGCGCGCGGTCTAGATACCCATCAAAAGGCGCGGCTGCGCCGCATTTCTATGTGTCGCTGACGCTCCGGCGGGCGCCTTTCGCGATCGGTTGACAATCCCCCGTGATTGGCGCGCTATGCTGCGAAACGGAGGTTGGATCAATGCGTTTCCCAAGCCTGCCAGACAATGCCGCATTGGCGGATGTCTTTGCTGCCTTTCCATCCACGGTGCCTGCGCTGATGGCGTACATTGAGGCTGTGATGCGGGCGCCGGGAGGGCTTGACATCGCGGAGCGCGAGCTGATCGCGGCGTATGTGTCTGCCGGCAATGCCTGTACTTTCTGCTACGGGTCCCACGTGATTTATGCTGAAGCTTTTGGCGTCGAGGAGGGGTTGATTGAGGCCCTTGTGGCAGATTTTTCGTCAGCCCCGCTCGAGCCACGGCTAAAAGCCCTGTTAGGGTATGTGGCGCGTCTTCATACCCCGCCTGCGCGTTTCGTGCAGGGCGATCTCGACGCGGTGCTGGACGCTGGGTGGTCGGAGGCGGCGGTTTTTGAGGCGGTGCAGGTGGCAGGCCTTTTCCATATGATGAACAGAATTGTTGAGGGCGCCGGGGTGCGTTTTGATCCACTGACAAATCGAGAGGCGCATCCGGCCAGCCAGCTGGGGGATCGCGCGCGAGACCATCATTTTGTGAGGGTGGCGGAATGAAGCCCGCGCCGCGCACGATGATGCCTGCCGACGGAGAAGCGCGCCGGTCCGTGAAGCCTACGGTTTGTTATCCAATTGATACGCTGCCAGAGCCGCCGCTGGCGCTTTACCACGCGGCGCGTGAGGGACTGGAGCGGATTGCAGAGTTGGAGGTACCGCCGCGTGAAGGGCGATGCTGGGACATCCCTGCTGGGCACTTTTGCCGGGTTGTGAGCGTCGAAGGCCCGCAGGTGGGCGATCTGAACCTTTGGAACGCACACGATTTGAATGAGAAGTTCTATTCTGGCAAAACCCGTGCGCTGCATGGCACGCATTTGGGGGTAGGGGATCGGTTTTGGTCGTCTTTCCCGGCGATGCGGCCAATGGCGACGGTTACGTGGGACACGCTCGATTGGTACGGATGGGATGAATTTGGTGGGTCCGTGCATGATGTGATCGGCACGCGGTGTGATCCGTACACCAACGACGTGCTGACTGGAAGGGACTACCACCATTGCTGTCATTCCAATTTGACCCGGGCGGTTGCAGAGTACACTGGCGCACCAGTGGAAGAGGCCGAAGGGGCTGTCCATGACGTTTGCAACGTCTTCATGGCCACCGGTTTCACCGAGGATACACATCAGTATTTTATGAAAGCGAGCCCTGTGCGCCCCGGAGATTACTTTGAATTCTTTGCAGAAATTGACCTTATCGGTGGGTTAAGCGCATGCCCTGGTGGCGATTGCGGATCGTCCCATTCCAGCGACACGGCGAACTGCTATCCGTTGCGGGTTGAGGTTTGGAAGCCGCAAGCCGGTGCCTTGGAAGGATGGCAGGAGCCTGTGTTAAACAGCTATTCCGGCACGCACGGGCTTTGAACGGGTTGAAGGCGCTGCCTCTCTGCGTCTACGACGCATTCACTCCGGGATACTTTTGGCCCAAAGAAGATGGACCCTTTCCTTCTTCGGGCCATAAATATCCTGGGGGAGGCCGAAGGCCGGGGGCAAAGCCCCGAATTCACCGCCCTTTAAAGACAGGTTTTTGTTTTTCCATGAACGCAGCAGCGGCGGCTTGGTGGTCTTCGGTCATCATCATGGCGACCATGTTTTGCGCCTCTGACTTCATAAACGTGCGTAGGTCCGTAGTCAGCGCACGGTTGTGGTTTTCTTTCATCTTTTGCAAGGCCAGCGGCGCGCCCGTGGCTATTCCGGCGGCGTAGGATTGCACGGCATCGGCAAAGCCTTCCTCGTCGAAAACTCTGTTAAAAAGTCCGAGGGATAAGCCGTCTTCGGCATAGATCCGTTCGCCGGTAAAGTATGCCTCCTTCGCGCGGGCTGGACCAATCAGTCGCTGCATCAGCCACGTGCCACCCCAGTCGCCGGAAAGGCCAATAGCCCCAAAGGCCGGGACGAAACACGCTTTTGGGGTGCCGACCCGCAGGTCGCAGGCGAGTGCAACCCCCATGCCAGCGCCAGCTGCAGCCCCAGGCAGCGCGGCGATGGTTGGCTTGGGGTGTTCAAAGATTGCGAGCGTTCCGCCTTCTTGACGTGCTTGCAGGCCGCGCACCAGTTGGTCCTGTGGCGGTGCATCGGCGCCGGACAGTTTTGCGCCCATGGTAGACACATCACCGCCTGCGCAAAACGCAGGGCCTGCGCCTGTCAAAACGACCACGCGTACGTCCGGGTCGTCGGCTGTTACGCTTAGCGCATAGGCCAGCCCGTCCAACATGTCCGGCGCCATGGCGTTGCGCTTTTCCGGACGGTTGAGCGTGATGGTCGCCACATGGTCTGCGACGCTGAGCGTCAGTTGATCGGTGCCCGTTTCAACAGTACGCATCAGATATCCCCCCAATGTTGCAGTGCGGCTTGGGCGACAATGTCACCCCATTCCTGGACGAAGTGACCACCCTCCGCCAACTCCATGGGTTCCGGGCATCCACGGATCATGCTGCGAAGCCAGGCCATGGCTGGTGGGCCAAGCACCGGGTCTTGCATGCCAATGGCCATAAAGCTGTCACCGACCCAACTGTTTGATAAAAAATCTATGGCGGCTTTTGAGTGGTTGATGCCTTCCATTCCCGGATCGGTCATTACCATTTGCGGGAAACGCCGGACGCCGGCCTTGTAGCTTTTGTCGGGGAAGGGGGCTGAATAGGCCGCGGCAGTTGCATCTGTCATGCCGGGGGTGGCGCGTTGCATCAACGCGCCCACATCGAGATCCGGATTGGCCGCAACAAACGCGCGCCAGGCGTCAAAACCTTTGCCCGCGCTTTGCCCAACCGGCAGGCCGGTATTCATGACCAAAAGGCGATTGACCCTGTCGGGGCGAGCGTGGGGCAGGGTCAGGCCCAGCAAACCGCCCCAATCCTGCACCACCAGTGTGATGTGGGACAAATCCAACCGATCCACAAAGGCCAGCATCATATCGCGATGCCAATTATAGCTGTAGACCGCGTCGTCCACAGGTTTGTCCGATCGACCAAAACCCAACCAATCCGGCGCGACAATGCGCGCACCGGACCCGAGGAAGACCGGGATCATTTTGCGGTAGAGGTAGGCCCAGCTCGGCTCACCATGCAGGCACAGGAATGTATGTTTCGCATCGCGAGGACCTTCGTCCACATAGTGGACGCGCAGGCCATCATAACCTTGCAAATCGTCGATGTATTTTGGTGCGTAGGGCCAATCTTGGAGCCCAGCAAAGCGGTCGTCGGGGGTGCGTAGAGTATCCATGAAGGGACCCTAGGCAGGCAGGCGCAAAGCTGTCAAACAAGACGCTGTGTCACAACGGAGACCGACCATGGCCGAAGAATACAGGCAGCATAAATTTTCCTATCCCAAAGGTGCGGTAGACCTGACCCTGATCCGGCATGGCGAAAGTGAGCCAGCACGACCGGGGGAGAGTTTTCCCATGGTGGATGGGCACGGTGATCCGGCCTTGCACGCCGATGGATTGGTGCAAGCCGAGGCGGTGGGACAAAGGTTAGGTCATGAGCGTTTTGACGCGCTTTATGTCACCACGCTGCGGCGGACCCATCAGACGATGGCGCCGCTGGCCAAGCGGCTGGATATGACCCCGGCGGTTGAGCCGGACCTGCGAGAGGTTTGTTTGGGCGATTGGGACGGCGGGCTATACCGTATTAAGGCGGCGCAGCGGGACCCGCTTTTTGTGCGGTCGCTGGAGGAGCATGAGTGGGGACATATCCCGGGTGCAGAAACCACGGCCCAGGTTTTTGCCCGCGTTGAGGCCGCGCTGGCCCGCGTGCTTGCGGCCCATGCGGATGAGCGGATCGCGATTTGTGTGCATGGTGGGATCATTGCGGCGGTGATGGCTTTGGCAACGGGGGCGCGGCCTTTCACGTTTCTGGGCGCTGAAAACGGGTCGATCCATAGGTTCGTGTTGGGACCAGAAGGACTTCGGGTTCGGACGTTTAACGAGGTTTCCCATCTTTAAAACCAAGAGCCTGCAGCGCCTTTTGGATTTTGAGTATTCTGCAACGGAAAGAAGCTGCGCCCGGTGTGCTTGAAACAGAGCGTGGTCTGCGCCACCATTGATTGATGGAATTGTCTTTGAAACCTCCCTTTCAAGCAGGCGGCAACATATTGGGTCGGATGGCAGCCTGTGGTCGGCTGTCTTTTTGCAGTGGGCTGAAGTCTCCGCTGGCGGTAGCTACTATCTTTCAGGCGGCTGATTAGTGTCCAAACTTGAACCTGGTATGCGGGCGCTGGTGATCGGTGCCTCTGGCGGAATTGGCCGGGCTATGGCCATGGCGCTTGGCGACCGGGTTGGGATGGGCGGGGTGGCTACCTTGTCGCGTTCTGCCGACGGTCTCGACATCGGTTATGAAGCGAGCATTTCGGCCGCACGCGACCGGGTAGGCGGCCCGTTTGATATGATTTTTGTGGCCACCGGCGGGCTGACGGTTGGCCATTTGGGGCCAGAGCGCACGATCAAAGCGTTGAGTGTTGAAGGGCTGGAGGCGCAGTTTAGGTTGAACGCAATTGGACCTGCGTTGTTGTTGAAACACTTTCATGACCTGCTACCCCGCGACCGGCGCGCAGTTTTTGCGGTGCTATCAGCGCGTGTTGGATCCATCGGTGATAACCGTTTGGGTGGATGGACCAGCTACCGCGCAGCCAAGTCGGCGGTAAATCAGATTGTTCGCACGGCTAGCATCGAGATTGCGCGTAAACGACCCAAGGCCATTGTGGTGGCCTTGCATCCCGGAACTGTTCGAACGGAGATGACCGAGAAGTATTTGGCGCGGCATCCAAGTGTGAGTGCTGAAGACTGTGCGCAAAACCTGCTAAATGTGATGGATGGGCTGACGCCAGAA
>JBCCET010000102.1:0-12230 GCA_039030095.1 Pseudomonadota bacterium
CAGATCGAAGTTGTGCAAGAAAGGTCACAGGCTCCCGTGGAGGTGGTAATACTAGACGATGTCCGCCACGCCCCACATCTGGAAGCGGCAGACACCTTTGATGCCTTGTGCCATCGCTGGGTGACCGAATTGCTGAGCGATTTTCAGTAGCGGCGTGGATTCCATACTTAACGGGACCTTCAAGGCAAGGGCTCAGCGTTTGTCCCGCACATGCGAAAAGCCACGGCAGCCGCGTGGCACTGACTGCGAAATGGAATTTCATGCACAAGGTTGGGATTGACAAAATGCTAAGTGAATTCGATTAGGTCACACGGCATATGTCGTGGGCCTGTTTGCGAATAATGCGCGTCACGCCACGCTTTTGGAGGGATGTATGAAGATCCACTTTTTACATGGCACGGAAACCGGGAATTCCGAAATGTTGTGCGAAGACCTGGAGGCCGAGTTGGGAGATGAGTTCGACTGCAAAATCTCGTCTCTTGCTGACGTGAAGCCGGAAGAACTCAACAAAGAAACCTTCTACGTTTTCGTGGCCTCTACCTACGGGTCCGGCGATGTTCCCGCAACGGCGCAAGCATTCTCTGATGCCATGGAAGCAAAGCCCGATTTGTCAGGCGTGCGGTTTGCGATGTTCGGGCTGGGCGATATGGTTTTTGCGGAAACCTTTGCGCAAGGATCAGATACGTTGATGAAACAACTGCTTGCCAGCAATGCAACGATGGTCGGCGAACGCGGTATCCACGATGCATCCGGCGGTGACATGCCCGAAGATGTGGCCATGCCGTGGTTTGAAGGTATTGTGGCAAAGTTGGGCGAAACAGCTGCCTAATGCCAGAACCCGACAGCCGGTTTGTTCACGACATTAACGTCACCTGGGGTGACTGCGACCCGGCAAAGATCGTCTATACCGGGCGTCTGCCGTGGATGGCGCTTGATGCCATAAACGCTTGGTGGGAAGACCTTTTAGGCGGGGATGGCTTCTATGAAATGGAAATCGACCGGGGCTATGGCACGCCGTTTGTGAATTTGAACATGGACTTTCGGTCCCCGGTTACACCCCGGCACCCGCTCCGCCTGCATGTGCGACCGGTACGATTGGGTGACAAATCCATCACCTTTCGGGTGGATGGGTATCAGGACGGCACGCTGTGTTTCGAGGGGCGGTTCACGTCCGTTTTTGTCGAGGCCGGCCCGTTTTCGGCGCACAGTGCGCCGGACGAAGTGCGCGCTGTGGTGGAACCGATTCTGGAAGCCGACATCTAGTAATCACGCGCAAGCCTGTGTCAGGTTAGCTTTCACGAAGCGCGCGGTTGAAGTAATCCGTCATTGGTTTTGTCAAATAGCTGAGAGGCGTGCGGTCTTCGGTCTTGATAAACGCCTCGACCGGCATGCCGGGCAGCAGTTCCACTTCGCCCAACCTTTCCAGTTCCCCTTCGTTTGGGATGATCTCGGCGCTGTAGTAGCTGATGCCGGTTGCTTCATCCTGGAACACATCAGCAGACACCTTTTGTACGGTTCCAAAGATCTCTGGTGTGGTGCGTTGGTCAAAAGTTGAAAACCGCAATGACGCCACCTGACCAACGTTCACTTGATCCACATGAATTGCTTCAATCCGAGATTGAATAACAAACGGGCTATCATTGGGTACCACATAAAGGATCGGGTCTGCGGCCCGTACAACTGATCGCAGGGTATGGATGGTCAAGCCATGGACAACGCCGCTCATTGGGGCGCGCACATCCAACCTGGTAAGTGTTTCTCTTAACACGGCACGGCGCTGGCGGATCTCGATCGTTGAAAAGCTGATTTCGCGTAGTCCCGATATCGCCTCTTCTCGGCGGGTTGTTTCCAGTGACAAAATTTGGAGATCGGTTTCCAGCATTTGCGCGCGCCCCCGGGCGGCCGCACTTTCCAACTCTCCAATAGTTCCATCGAGCCGCGCAGATTCCCGTTGTAACGATAATACCCTTGATGCCTGCGCCAATCCCTTGTCGAGCAGCTCTTGCTGGTTGGCCAATTCTTTGGCCAGCAACGAAACCTGTTGTTTTGATGATGCCAATTGCGCCTGAACGCCTTTGATTTGCAGCCTGATTTGCTCTTTTCGCTCAGTCAGCTGTTCAACTTGTTTGATTAGTGTTGCCCTTCGAGCTTCGAACAGTCGGATCTGTCCTGCGACCAGCTCTTTCAATTCAGGTGTCTCAGGCGTCGCTAAATTGTCCTCAAAAGAGATCTTTTCTGCATTGTCGCGCTCTGCTTGCAGCAGTGCTTTTCGGGCGGACATTTCCGCCAGACGTTCGTCGAGAGCGGACAGTTCCGCAAGGATCAGTGCGTCGTCAAATCGGATCAGCACGTCTCCAGCAACGACGGTGTCGCCTTCCTTCACGTTGATAAGACCGACAACTCCACCTTGCGGATGCTGAACTACTTGGCGCAAGCTTTCCACCTGTATCATGCCGTTGGCAATAACGGCCCCCGATATCGTCGCAAAGTTCCCCCAAACGCCCAGCACCCCAAAGAGCACGGCCACCGCGAGCGAGCCAACAAAAAGCGGAAATCGCGCCGACCATTTGTGTACTGGGGTCGTGGGTTTCGTCTGTGCGCCTTTAAGAGACGCCGGATTGATCTGTCCAATGTTCTGCATCAGTTATTTCCTGTCCGGCCCTTCAGTGCATCCGTGATTTGCGCCACATTTTTTACCTGTTCCTTCAGAACTTCATCACGGGGTCCGAAGGCTTTTCGGTTTCCAGCTTCCAGCACCAAAAGGGTGTCACACTCCGTGATAGCGGCAGGTCGGTGCGCCATTATGATTACCGAATTTCCATCGCGCTTCATGCTTCGGATCGCCTCATTCAGCGCGTTCGAACCGATGCTATCCAGGTTTGAGTTGGGTTCATCCAACACCAGAATGATCGGGTTGCCGTAAAGTGCGCGCGCAAGGCCAAGCCGTTGACGCTGCCCGCCCGACAAGCGCCCACCGAAATTGCTGATGACGGTGTCGTAGCCGTCTGGCTGTTCCAGGATCATCTCATGTGCGCCGGCCTTTTTAGCCGCCTCTACGATCATATCCGGATCTGGATTTTCCGACATGCGCGCTATGTTTTCGGCAATCGATGCATCAAACAACGTCACATTCTGCGGCAAGTACCCAATGTACTGCCCAAGGACGTCCGGGTCATAGTTGTCGAGTGACGCGTTATCGAGCCGGATCCGACCTGACGCAGGGCGCCAGATACCGGTGATCACCCGAGCCAGTGACGATTTTCCGGCGGCTGAGGGTCCGATCACACCCATGGCGGTGCCGGGTTTTACTTCAAAGCTTATCACCCGCAGGGCAGCGGTGCTTTCGCCCGGTGGAACCACAGTCAGATTTTGGGCCTTCAAATGCGCCCGAGGTCTGGGCAAAGGTGTGCGCTCAACCTCTTGAGGCACAGTTTCGAGCAGGCGCGAAAGATTGTACCAACCCTGGCTCGCGCGTTGAACCAGGCTCCATTGCCCGATTGCCATCTCAATCGGTGCTAGTGCTCGCCCCATCAAAATTGATCCTGCAATCATCGCGCCGGGTGTCAGTTCATTTTGCAGAACCAGGTATGCACCAAGAGCCAGCATGGCAGACTGAAGAAACAGGCGGAACGCTTTTGTAAAACTGGAAAAGCCGCCCGTCAGATCCAAAGACCGGATGGAAGACGCAAGACCTTCGTCCCGCGTTTTTCGCCAGCGGTTCATCACGTCTGCCCGCATGCCCAGGCCTTGGACCACTTCCCGGTCGTCACGGATATGCCCGGCAAATGTGTTTGCTTGATTGGACAAAACTTGTGCGTCAATCACGCCGCGTTTGCTGACCCACTGGTTGATCACCGTGACCGCGATCAACAGCAAACCGCCCGCGACAGCCAAGTAGCCTAATAGGGGGTGAAACAGAAATATCGCGATGGCAAAAATTGGGGTCCAAGGGATGTCGCAGACGGCAAACAGTGCGGGACTTGTCATCAATCGCTGGACCGATTCTAGATCCTGCAGGCCGCTTTGAACCTTGTCTCCCTGGCCTGGTTGGGCCGGTGCGCGGAGAACCGCCTTAAAAACCCGCTCATCCAGATCAGTTTGAAACTGTGCTCCAGCACGCGCCAGAACACGACCCCGAGCCCAGTCCAAAATGCCAAATAAAAGGTAAAGCAAGGCCACAAGAACTGTCAGAGCTACCAGGGTTGCCTCGGACCGAGAACCCAGGACCCGATCATAGACCTGCAGCATAAAGATCGGTCCCGTCAGCATCAGAAGGTTCACGAAAATCGAGAAAAAGCCAACGGAAACAAATAGTTTGCGCGAACGTTTGCGCACTGATCGAAGCTCAGCCAAACCTACCGGGTAGAAATTCTTTTGCCCGCTCATACCGCTTCCCTTATTGCACAACCCGCGAAGGCGGCTGTTTTTTGATGCACAAAGTAGACCACAAAGTGCTTAAGACATAGCGTTCGCCAGTGAGGTCGCCGGATTTTTGCTTATTCTGTGTTCGTCGTGCGATGGTTTGAAAAAAGTCACACCGAAAATGTGCCCGGTGATTGATATCGACACGGCTTGGGCTACGGTTTATGTCGAAACTTCCTTTTGTTTGTAAACAAAGATTGCTGAACAATGCCTAAAGGGCGCTCCCTTATAGCTGTGATCCTTCTGATTGGCCTGTCCGCGTGCTCTGCACCGCCAGACAACCGTGAGATTTGGGATCCTTCCGAACGCGCAAACCGGAGCGTTCATAACTTCAACAAGGCGTTTGACAGGCAGTTGTATTCACCTGCCGCCCGCGGCTACGGGCGGGTTGTGCCGCGCGGCGTGGACAGATCGATTTCAAATTTGGCCAATCATCTGTCCATACCCGGTGAAATTGTGAACTCAGCACTCCAGTTTAATTTCGAAGATGTGGCAACCAACACGATACGTTTTGTCACCAATACGGTGTTTGGACTTGGCGGCTTGTTTGACTTTGCCACGGTGGCTGGCATGGAAGAAGATGTCGATACAGACTTTGGTGAAACTCTACACGTCTACGGATTTATCGAAGGCAAGTATGTCGAGTTGCCGTTTTTTGGGCCAAGCACACAACGCGCCACTGTTGGACTGATCGGTGATTTCATCTTGGATCCCGTCGGATCGCTTTTGCCGTCCAGCGTGCGCAAAGTAACCGTGCCGCTCTTTGTTGCAGACAAGGTCGGCGACCGGAACGAATTTGACGAGGTCATCTCGGGTATTTTGTATGGCTCGGAAGACAGCTACGTCACAGCGCGGTCGTTATACTTGCAAAATCGTCGGTTCCAATTGCAACGCGGAGCCGTCGATGTAGATGATCTGGAGGACCCCTATGCCGATTAATGCTTTTACTCGCAGACATTTAATGGCGATGCTGTCAGCCGCCGGTGTGTCAAACTTGGGCACAGGCGCATTTGCGCTGAGCAAGGGGCAAGCTGAAAGCCTTATCACGACGGTGAATGCTGATATCCAGCGCGTGATCAATTCCGGAAAGTCCGAAGGATCCATGATCCGTGATTTTGAGCGCATCTTTGCGAAGCACGCGGATGTAGGTGTCATGGCAAGATCGTCATTAGGCGTAGCCCGGCGTGGCGCATCGTCCAGCCAATTGCGCAGCTATACAAAGGCGTTCCAGGGCTATGTGGCGCGGAAATATGGCAAACGGTTTCGCGAATTTGCCGGGGCAGAGATTTCAGTTTTGAAGTCGCAGAAGTCGAAGCGCGGGTATCTGGTGTCCACGCGGGTTAAGCTGCGGGGCCGGTCTGCTTTTGCCGTGGATTGGCAGGTTTCTGATGCGTCGGGTCGAACCCGTGTTTTTGACCTGATTATTGAAGGGATTTCCATGCTGCGGTTGGAACGCCAAGAGATTGGTCAAATGTTGGACCGACGCGGTGGAGACCTGAACAAATTGATCGCCCACCTTAAAACTGCAAGCTGACCTAACGGAGCGCCTGCGGCGCACGCCATTTATGTGACTGGCGCCCGGCTCAACTGTTGTGTTTTACCGCACAGTGGTAGCTTTTTCAGATCGATGACGCCGAGTGCCCGCTGGAGCGCAGCGACTTATTGGCGTGCGCCGTAGGCGCTCAGTTTGACTTAAAGATACCTTTTAGCACGCGGTTCAATACACTCTCGGCCTCACGTTCTGCCTTTTGAAGATCCTGTTCCACCTGCTCGACCACGCGCTCCAATGGGTTGCGCTTTTTCTGTGTGGGCTGTGTGATAGTGCTGTCGGCAACCTTTGGCGTCTTGGGCGGGGGGCGGTACATCGGAAGTGGTTCTGGAACATCTCCGTCCAAAACGCGCACCATGGTTTCACGCCAGATATCTGCGGGCAGGCCGGACCCGGTCACGCCTGACAGTTTGCGGTTGTCATCATACCCCATCCAGACCCCGACCACATAATCAGACGTAAACCCGATGAACCATGCGTCGCGCGCAGCGTTGGTTGTGCCGGTCTTGCCAGCAACTTCAACCCCGTCGATGCGGGCCCGGGCCCCAGAACCCGTCATCACCACTTGGTGCATCATGTAGATCAGTTGCCCTGCTGCTTTTTCATTTACAACGGGAATTCCCTCAGACGCGGAGCGGACCATAAACGGGCTGCTGTCGCCGCGCTCAAAGAATTCCACCACGCCATAAGGTGGCGTGGCGCGCCCCAGATTCAGGATGCTGGCGTATGCACCCGTCATTTCAAGCAGTGATGCCTCCGACGCGCCGAGCGCGATTGCCGGACCGTCTGCAATCTCGGAAGTGACGCCGAGGCCTCTGGCCACGGCCTTCACTCGGTCGCGACCGACGGCTTCGGATACTTTTACGGCCACCGTATTCACGGATCTGGCGAGCGCTTCGGTCATAGAAATTTCGCCTAGGTATTCACCTTTGTAGTTGCGTGGGCTCCATTTTCCGGATCCGGGGATGTTTAGCGTGATCGGCTCATCCACCACGCGGGTGTCATAACGCCAGCCATCATGCAAAGCGGCCGCATAGATGAACGGCTTGAACGATGATCCGGTCTGGCGTTTGGCTTGGGTTGCCCGACTGAACTGTCCTGCCAGGCCGCTTTTGCGCCCGCCCACAATTGCACGCACTGCGCCATCGCGAGATAGGACCACGATCGCAGCCTGTGCCTCCGACCCCTTTTTGACCTTGTTCTCAAAGACAAAAGCCAGACCTTCTTCGGCCGCTTTCTGCACGCGTGGGTCAAAAGTAGTGCCGACCGAATAGTCCGACGCCAGATCCCCGGCGAACGTCTTTTCGTGTTCCATTAGCCAATCAGCGAAATAGTCGCCCACGCGACGCTGCGCCGTGTCAGACAATTGCGCCGGGTTGTTGCGCGCTGCTGTTGCCTGTCGTGCGGTCAGGTATCCCTGCGCTTCCATCAGCCCAATGATCAGGTTTGCGCGGTTCTGTGCGGCCTGAATGTTGCGCGTAGGTGCGGTGGATGACGGCGCTTTCAGCAAGCCTGCAAGCATTGCGGCCTCGGTCACGCTCACGTTCGACGCGGGTTTGGAAAAATACCGCTGTGCTGCGGCCTCAAACCCATGGCTGCCCGCGCCCAGATAAGCGCGGTTCATGTAGATGTTTAGAATCTCATCCTTGGAATACTTGATTTCCAAAGCGAGGCTCATCGGCACCTCTTTAAGCTTACGCTCAATGGTTCCAAGGTCAGAAAAGAACACCCGCTTGGCCACCTGCTGGGTGATGGTGGACCCGCCATGGCCTTTCAGCGGATGCCTGCCTTCGCGAAGGTTGGTCCGCACGGCGCCCGCGATGCCGCGCGGGCTAAGCCCAAGGTGGCGGTAAAAGCGTTTGTCCTCCGTCGCGACCACCGCGTTTTTTAGCTGCGGCGCCACGGTGTCTACATTGACCATTCCGCCAAATTGATCGCCACGCCAGGCAAAAACCTCGCCATTGCGGTCACGCATTTCAACCGATCCGCGGGTGCGCCCGTCCATCAACGCGCGCGCGTCGTCCGGTAGTCCGGCGTAGTAGTAGGCAGTCCATCCACCGACCACGAGTGTCGTGATTATGGCCGTGCGCAACGTGATCCACCAGATGACCCGGAAAAAGCCGCCGACAATGAAACGGAACAAGCGCACCAGAATGTTGCCCTGCGGCTTCGCCCGTTTGGCAACAGGTTTCTTTTTCGGCCGTCGGCCCGGCATCATCCGGGCCGCAAGGCTAGACGCGACAGGTTTAGATTTAGCAGGCTTCTGCTTAAATTGCCGCTTCGGCGCAACCAAAGCTGCGCGCTTTTTTCCTTTGTTGGCCATCTGCCCCGACGCCTAATTTTGTTTTGCTTTTTTACCAACATAGGGCCTGCGAACTGATTTGTTTAGTGCCCGCATGTCACGGTTTCAGAGAATCTGTTTTGCGCAAAAATTAGACATATCACACTCTGCGGCTAAATTTTAGGCGCAAATTCGGAATTTGCCTCTCGAACGATGCCGATGGCTTGCTCCTCCCGCGTCTTGAATTCTTTTTCGCGGCCAAGGCCAGAGCTGCGGGCCGGATAATAAGAGGACAGATATGAAGCTGATCATAGCGACAATCAAACCCTTCAAGCTGGAAGAGGTCCGCTCTGCGCTGACGGACGCTGGCGTGAAGGGAATGATGGTGACCGAAATCAAAGGTTACGGACAGCAATCCGGCCACACCGAGATTTATCGCGGGGCTGAGTACGACATCAATTATGTGCCCAAAATGAAGCTCGAAATTGTGGTGTCCGACGACATGGTCGACAGCGTTTGCCAAACCATCGAGACCACCGCCAAGACCGGCAAGATCGGCGACGGCAAAATTTTTGTGCTGGACGTGAGCGATGCGATCCGCGTGCGCACAGGCGAAACCGGGGAAGACGCGCTGTAAGCGGGTCGAATAAAGAGGACAACGAAATGAAACCCACCCTTAAAACACTCCTTGCGGGCGCGGCCATCGTGGCGCTGCCGACGCTGGGTCTGGCGCAGGAAACGGCAGAAGCTGCTGACACCACGCCACCAATGGCCGATATCGGCTTTATCTTCACCACGTTCATGTTCCTGGTTGCGGGCTTCCTGGTCTTCTGGATGGCTGCTGGCTTTGCCATGCTGGAAGCGGGCCTTGTGCGATCCAAAAACGTGACCATGCAGTTGACCAAAAACGTCGCACTCTTTTCTCTCGCTGGTCTGGCCTACTACGTCATCGGCTACAATCTGATGTACCCAGGCGACGGCAACTGGTTGAGCCAAGACTACCTGGGTGCCCTTGCTATGGCGGCGATGGAGCCGGTTGGCCTTGCCACGTCTGATACCTATGAAGGCCCAGATTTGACCTATGCTTCCGTTGGTTCTGACTTTTTCTTCCAGCTGATGTTTTGTGCAGCAACCGCATCCATCGTGTCCGGGGCATTGGCAGAGCGCATCAAGCTATGGCCTTTCCTGATTTTCGTGATCGTGCTCACCGGCGTTATTTACCCAGTTCAGGCGTCTTGGAAATGGGGAACGGGCTTCCTCGACGACGCTGGTTTCCTTGACTTTGCCGGGTCGACGGTCGTGCACTCCGTCGGTGGTTGGGCAGCTCTGACAGGCGCCATCATTCTGGGTCCGCGACTTGGTAAGTACAAAGACGGCAAAGTCACACCGTTCATGGGGTCCAACCTGCCGCTGGCCACGCTGGGTACATTCATCCTGTGGCTGGGTTGGTTCGGCTTTAACGGCGGATCGCAGCTTTACATGGATACTGCTGGCAACGTGGCCGATATCTCTCGCATCTTTGCAAACACCAACACGGCGGCCGCCGGTGGTGCCGTCGCGGCCCTGATCCTGAGCCAGTTGATGTATAAAAAGCCTGACCTGACCATGGTCCTTAACGGCGCTTTGGCGGGTCTCGTGTCCATTACGGCAGAACCGCTTACCCCCTCATTGGGCGCAGCAACTCTGATCGGCGCAGTTGGCGGGGCAATCGTTGTCTTCGCGGTGCCACTGCTCGACAAGTTCAAAATCGACGATGTTGTGGGCGCGATCCCGGTGCACCTCTTTGCCGGTATCTGGGGCACCATCGCGGTGGTTTTGACCAACGGTGATGCGAACCTGGGTGTGCAACTATATTCCATCGTCGTGGTTGGCATATTTGTTGTCGTTACATCCACTGTGGTTTGGCTGGCGTTGAAATTCACGCTGGGTATCCGGGTTGGTGAAGAGGAAGAAATTGTTGGCCTCGACATGTCGGAGCTGGGCATGGAAGCCTACCCGGAGTTCGGCAAAGGTTGACCTTTCCTGCGCTGGGCGTTTGCGGCCCGCGACTAAGGTGCATCGAATGGGTTGTCCCATTCCATAGCCGGGCCTTCGGGCCCGGTCTTTTTTTGATGACTTTGCCAAAAACGACGCTTTCGCCGCGAATGGGTGTGACGCGCGGGAAAGCTGGGGTAGCCTGCTGTCCAGCAAAGGAGGCTTCGCCATGGCAATTACGGAACTGCAACCCAACATCGAACATTGGCAAGAGCGGGTGGACATGGCCGCAACATTTCGTTGGACCGAACGGTTGAACATGCACGAAGCCGTGGCCAACCACTTTAGCCTTGCGGTCAATGAGGACGGGACAGAATTTCTGATCAACCCGAACCAGATGCACTTTCGCCGGATCAAAGCGTCTGACTTGCTGCTGTTAAACGCCAACGACCCGGACGTGCTCAACCGCCCCGGCGCACCAGACCCGACGGCTTGGGGTCTGCACGGCAGCCTGCACCGCCGTTGCCCCCATGTACGCTGTGCGATGCACGTGCATTCCATCCACGCCACCGTGCTGGCTTGTCTGGCGGACAGTACGCTGCCACCCATCGATCAAAACACAGCGATGTTTTATAAACGTATTGTGGTCGACGACCAATTTGGCGGCCTGGCTTTCGAAGAAGAGGGCGAGCGCTGCGCGCAGATGTTCCAGGACCCGAAGATCAAGGTCATGGTGATGGGCAACCACGGTGTGATGGTCACGGGCGACACCGTGGCGGAGACGTTCAACCGGCTCTACTACTTTGAACGCGCGTGTGAGACCTACATCCGCGCGCTGCAAACCGGCAAAGAACTGCGTCTGATCCCACACGACATCGCTGCCAAAACGGCGGCGGAGCTGGATGACTATCCGGGCCAGGCGGAAAGCCATATGGAAGAAATCAAGCTTATCCTCGATGAGGAAGGCTCTAACTATGCCTCATGACATTACCTTTTCAGATGATCCCGAAGATCGCAGGTGGCACTATCGTCCGTCTGATCCGGTCGCGCTGAACCCGCTGTTTTCCTGGCCGCCTGATCCGATCGCCGTCTTCAACTGGTATCGTGGCGCCTGGCTGCAAATAACATCGCTGACCATCTGTTTGACGGTCGCTGTGGCTGTGTGGTGGCTGATGCTGCCACCACTGGCAGAGATGGCGACATTCGCACCGGGGTGGATGGCGCGGGTATGGCTCGCCAACCTTCTACCGCAGATCGCGTTGGCGGCGGGGCTGCACTGGTGGCTCTATATGCGGCAAGGGCAGGGAATGCAGAAAAAGTTCGAAAAACGCGATCTGGCGCATCGCAGTGTGATTTTCACTTTCGACAATCAGGTCCATGATAACATCTTCTGGACGCTTGGGTCTGCGATCACAGTGGCGACCGTGTACCAGTGGGTCATCTTCTGGGCGATGGCCAACGGCTATGCCTGGACCGTCACATTTGCCAGCAACCCGGTATGGTTTGTGGCATGGCTTGCGCTGATCCCGATGTGGTCCGGCCTGCACTACTATTGGGTCCACCGGCTAGAACATTCACCCGCTCTTTACCGCCACGTCCACGCGGTGCACCATCGTAACGTGAACATTGGGCCGTGGTCCGGTATTTCGAACCATTGGTATGAAAACCTGCTCTACTTTTCTGGCTACTTCGTGCATCTGTTCGTGGCTTCACATCCGATACACGTCGTCTGGCACGCGATGTTCCAGCAGCTAAGCCCGGTGCTTAGCCATTCGGGTTTCGAACGTATCATCGTTAACGAGACAGAGGCCGCGAAGTCCGGTGATTTCTTCCACCAGCTGCATCACAAGTATTTTGAGTGCAACTATGGTACGTCTGAGATTCCGTTCGACAAGTGGTTCGGCACCTTCCACGATGGCACGGCAGCAGCCTCGCGGCGCACAAAAGAGCACAAACGACAGATGTACCTGAAATGAGCCGCTGGAACCATAAACCGGACCTGCC
>JBCCET010000103.1:0-11543 GCA_039030095.1 Pseudomonadota bacterium
CGAAGTGCTCCGAAACGCGAGCCGCCATCGATGCGTGCCGGAATCTCATTCCAGAACCAACTCGCGGCTCTTGTTGGCGATTGATCAAAAACGAGCAAGCTCAATGCCAGGAAGAGAACGCCACTGATTGTCCTGGGAGATCTTGGCATTTAGTGAGCAGCCCTATCTGAGTGGTCCGAATTGATTGCTATTGCTCTCTCGGCTGAGACGCTTGGGTTCGGTGGTCGAGTGCTGGGGCTAGAGTACGGCGGCAGTTTTCATGCCATGATCATGGCACAGGCCTGAGAGTTCGACAAATTCCATCGGTGTCCATGGGGGCGGGGCGGGGGCTGACGAGCGTCACACGCGTGTGACGGGGGTGAGGCCCGACCGCCCCCTGCTCGCGGACAAGTCGATCCGCTCACTGCAATCCATCTCAGCAATGCCTAAGCTTTGTGCTGAAACAGGATACAGGTCCGCTAATTCATTCAAAAATTGAGCAAATCTTGGCTTAATGTAGGAATTTAGAAAAATTTGGCGTGCCCTTTTTTCGCACTTGCAGTATCCACTAGAACGCTTGGGGCGGATTTGATTTCCGAAAATTATTTCTCCGCACGCTTGGTGTAATTGTGGAAAGGTGCATTATGGTGCGGAAAGATATTGTGGGAGACGGATTCTCCGAGCCGGTGGCGGAGGCAACCCAGTCGCGCCGCTTCGTCTTTCTCTCTGCTGACAGCCGTGCTGTCGCGTTGGCCATGGTGGTTTCGGACATCTTGGCCCTGCTGTTGGCCTTCATCATTGGCACTGTGCTCTCGGACGTGCTGCGTGACGTGCTGACCAGTGATGCCACCGACTATGGCCTCTTTGGTCCACGTACGAACGTCTTCCCGGCGCTCATGGGTCTGATGGTCGCCGTCTTCGCCTTCGGAGGCCTCTACCGCCGCGATGGCTGGGAGGCCGAGGAGATCAGGCACCTCGTCACCGGCATCGCCGTCGTGGCGCTCTTTGACGCCGTCCTGGCCTTCATGACCAAGGACCACTTCTCCCGCCTCTGGTTTGTCACCGCCTGGCCGTTGGTGATGATCTTGGTGGTGACCTGCCGCATGGGTGCGCGCAGCCTATCTTGGGCCAAATCCGCGCTCACCAGCCACATTGTGCTGATCGGGTCGGGCAAGCCCTCGGCCGAGTTCCTCTATGAGCTGCGCGAGAGCCGATCGGGGCCCATCAACTTCGTGGCCACCCTGCCGCTGGGGGCCGTGCCGACCCTGTCCCTGAACGACATGCATGCCTGGCTCGTGGATCAGGCGAAGGACGAGGGCATTGATGCCAGCCAGATCCAGGTGGTCATCGCGCCTGCGCCCGAGGAAGCCCATGCCGCCCGCCTGCTCACAGAGAAGCTGGCGGCCATGCAGCAGCCCTTCCTAGTGTCGGTATCCTATGACGGGCTCGCGCGCACCGGGCTGGTCATGCACAAGATCGTTGGTGCCGACATGGTGCTGGCAGGGGTAAACCCACCGCGCCAGGAATGGTTCGGGCGTGTGATCAAGCGTACCATGGATCTGGTGCTGACCGGGGTGGGTATGATCCTGATCGCGCCTGTGATGATGGTAATCGCTGTGCTCATCAAGCTTGAGGACGGCGGCCCGGTTTTCTTCTCCCAGCCGCGGGTTGGGAAGGGCCGCGCGCGCTTCAACTGCCTGAAGTTTCGTTCCATGCGGGTGGATGCCAAGGAGCGCCTTGAAGAGCTTTTGGCCAATGATCCGGCGGCCCGTGCAGAGTGGGAGGGCCGTCAGAAGCTCAAGAACGACCCGCGCATCACTCGCATTGGTAACTTCTTGCGGGAAACTTCTCTGGACGAGCTGCCGCAGCTGTTGAACATCCTGAGAGGCGATATGAGCCTTGTTGGTCCACGACCGATCGTCGGGCCAGAGATTAGCACCGCGGGCAGTGACTACACCTACTATGAGAGCCCAGAGTTTCGGCACTATGTCCGCTGTGTGCCGGGGTTGACGGGGCTTTGGCAAGTGGCTGGCCGTCACCGTACGTCGCTGAAGGAGCGCATCCGGCTGGACCGGTGGTACGCTCGCAACCAGTCGACCTGGTTGGATCTTATGATCGTGCTGAAGACCTTCCGGGCTGTTATTGGTCGTCAGGGCGGGTGAGCCCGTCTGCGGTTGGTTTGAGCCGGTTCGGCTTCGCGAAAGAGATTGGAGATCAACGCCTCAACAAGCTTGACCGCATCAATACGCCTGCTTAGCACAGCCAGTAGATAGGGCGAAGGTGATAGCGAATGCATCTCAGGCCGGTCAAATGCTCTGGCTTTTCCGTCACAATACGTAGAATTGAGATCAGATTTAACGCAGCGCTATCCAACCCTTTCACTTTCCTCAACGTAATGGCGGAATATTCAATTTATTTTTTATTAGTACTGTAAAAAATCTGGAAGCCGCCTGATTTTTGAGCCTCAAGCTCTCCGGGAAACCCGGGGCGGTTCAGGGTTGCTAATGTCGGACAGTAAAAAAAATGTCCTAAAGGGGCTTATACTGATCATGTCTCAAACAATCCACATGAAGCGCAAGAAGGTCATAACCCTTGACGTTTCGAAGCTACGTTATGAAATGCACCGCCTGTGGTGTATGGTAATTGATGCTGGTGAGGCGCCGGATTTATTGGTTGGAATTGCTACCGGTGGCGAATTGTGCGCTCGAGAGATCTGCTCTAATGTACCGGCAGGAATGAAGGTGGTCGCGCTGCGGCGTCCAACTACAGAGTTAAAGCAGCACTCCACTTTCCGCCGTCTTCTTTGGCGCCTGCCCTATGCAATATCCAACAGACTTCGTCTTATTGAAGATCGTTTATTAGAACTCCAGGCGGGTCAAGCAGACAGACCCATAATCGCACCGGTGACCGAGGAACTAAGAGCGGGTGTCGCCGAGGTCGCGGCAACGGTGAAGGAAAGAGCATCGCGGTGTGTCCTTGTAATAGACGACGCAATCGATTCAGGTGCCACGATGGGACGCGTCGTAACCGAATTGCGCGCTGCTCTTCCTCACGATACACGTATCTTGACAGCTGTGTTGACCCAAACTCGCGCTACATCCATTTTCACGCCTGACTTTCGACTGCACTACGGTGTTTTGCTTAGATTCCCTTGGTCCTTAGACTTTCGCGGTGTGTAATGTCGGGCACGCAACACGTGGTATTCTGCGATCTGGATGGCACTCTTGTACTGGACAACTCATTCCATGTATTCCTATCCTCCGCTTGGTCGTTGGCCAGCTCTTCCATCCGCTTTACCTTAGTCGTGCGACTTGTCCCCCGAGTACTAGGTCGGGCTGGAGGGGGACATCCTGCAATGAAGCGGCGTGTACTTGATTGGTTCTGGCGGCAGGATCCGCACCTTCGGGAGGCGATCGTCGACCGTACAGTCAATCGCCTCCGACACACTCTGTCACATCCAGTGGTTACGCTTTTGGAAACCGCAGGTCGGAATGGTGCGCGGATTGTCCTGGCTACAGCGGCTCCCGATATCTACGCTGAACGTGTAAAGTCGTTGATAGGGGCTGAGGATTGCCTGGCCACGCCGGGCAGACCAAGTGCCGGTTGGGTTGAACTTCTGGGGGAGGCCAAAGCCAACGCATGCCGGCGCTGGCTGAAGGATCACTGTCTGTCCGACGCCAAGTGCCAGATCACCGTGATCACCGATCACCCCGACGACTTACCGCTTCTGCGCTTGGCCGATAGCGCAGTGGTTCAGGGCTCTGCTCGTACACTGGAAGCTCTGGAGCATGAGATCCAACAGTTGCCCGAAGGGAAACTAACCAAAATCATTAAAATTGACGTACTTTCGGCACAAGGCCCAGACGGCGGCTATTGGCTTTGGTTCGACGATCGCCCCGAGGGTCCGTTGGACGACTGGGAGATAAGGACCATTCTCAGCAAACACCGTCACGCGTATCTTTACATTGGGGACGGAAAGTGGCACCGGATCGGTCCCGGCCAGTCATTCAATGCCGCCGTGCGTCGTCACGATTGCCCACGCCCGCCATCCATGCGTATGCGGCTAGCTATGCATCTGCGCCGTCGTATTTTGCGGGACTGGCTCGGCATGTACCATTAAGGATCGGGCCGTTACATGCATATGACTGTCATCGCAGAGTACCACGAGAAACCTGCCGAAGGGATCAACGTAATCTCAAAGACAGTGATCGACGGTCTGCATGAGCGAGGCCATACGGTTTCTGTGGTCTCGCCTCACCGGATACTGTCACATCTGCCGAAGCTCTTGCTGAAGCCCGGTCCAGTGACGATATTTACCCATGGGCCTGGTCCTCGGACTGTGCTTGCCAGTCGCATCCTTCGCAGTCTGTCAGACACGCGAATTCTCTGGGTGGCCACACGGCCCGATCTTGCAGCCTGCCCTCGCTGGCTGCGCGGCGGGCGCAGTGCTCACGCCATCCTATGCAATCGCCCCCGCGACGACCTTGCCGGAGTTGCACGGGACGCTCGTCTTGTGAAGCAACCTATCGGCATCGCGCCCGAGAGGCTTGCCAGTAGCGGTACGGTTCCCCTTTGGGCCGAACTGCGGCGTCCCGGCGTTCTGCTAGCCGTACATGTCGGTCATATGCGACGTTCCCGTGGGCTTGATCGTTTGCGCGAGATCAAGATACTTCTCGGCAACAGAATAGAAATTGTGGTGGTCGCCAGCCCATATTTCGCTCCAGACACTGGCCTGATGGAGGAATTGATCGCGGCCGGAGTGCATGTCGACCGCGGCTTCGTTCCTGCCATTGCTGACGTATACAGATCGGCTGATCTGTATCTCTTTCCCCCGCCGCCCGAGTCTGAAGGTGCGATCGAACTACCCTTGGGTGTGCTCGAAGCGATCGCTTGCAAGGTGCCAGTGATTTCCACCCCATTTGGCGCCCTGCCTGAAGCCCTTGCCGGTTTAAGCGGCGTCGAGTTTGTTGCTTCAAAAGATTTTGCAACAGCCGTGGCCCGCTGGGTTGACCGAGGAGAAGCGAACCCACGGCCCGAGGGGCTGCCAGCATATTTGAACGCCCATCGGATTACCGAGCGAGTCATTGAACTGTGCATGGAGACGACATGACCCATCTTATTTGTATCATCGGGACTGACGGTAGCGGCAAGACCACCTTGTCGGACGCCTTGGTCGAGCGTCTCCATCTTTGCGGAAGGGAGGCCGAGCGAGCCTGGCTGGGTTCTGACAGCTATCTCATGGCGCCTGTGCGCGCTCTGCTCAAGCTACTCTGGGCGCGCCGACGAGATAAAGGTAGTGGCCCGAAACCCGGTTTGGCCTCGCAGCGAGTAGACTATGCAGCCGAGATTGCCCGCAAGAACGCGCTCGCTAGCCGATATCCCTTTGCTGTGCGCATCTACCTTGCTCTGGTATGGTTCGACTACTGGGTGCAACTGCGGGTCAAGCATTTCCGACTGCGTCATACCGATTTCATCGTTGCTGATCGTTATCTCTTTGACGTGGCAGTCAATCTTGGAATTACCCTTGGTTGGAGTCCGGAGGAAGTGGTGCGATATGCTCAGACCCGGATCGCCCGTGTGTCCCTGCCTGCAGTACGAGTGTTCCTGCGCGTTGATGCCGAAGTCTCAATGGCACGCAAAGATGATGTCTTCGACATCGACTATCTCAGTATGCGGCTGCGCTATTACGATGCGCTCGCGCAGGCCTTCGGCTTCACTGTACGAGACGGAACTTTACCTATCTCTGAGAACGCCGACTGGTTGGCTGCGGAAGTCGCCGCCGAAATAGAGCGGCCCTATGTGATTTATGTTCATTCCAACAATGTCGATGTGGGTGGAGCCGACAAAGTCCTGGCATTGATGGCGCGGCACATGCGGGACCATGAGCGCGGACAGGGTGAACCAGGAGGCGGCTGTCGAGTGGCTGTGGCCCTGCGCCTTGCAACACCTATAGTCGACAGCCATGCCCAATTTGGCGTTCCGGTTTTCCTCTTCCCATTCGAACGTCCGCAGACAAGCCGAGGCTTCCTTGGAATTGCCCGCCTTGTTCTGAGAGCTCCAGGAAGCCTATGGTTCTTCTGGCGCCTGTTTGGGCGCGAGCGCCCCGACATCGTGCACGTGAACGACCTCTATGATTTCCTACCTGCACTCGCCGCCTGTGCCCGGGGAATCTCGGTGGTCTGGCATATTCGGATGATTGTCCAGAGCGACCGGTTGCGCAGGGCATTCGCTGGCGTAATTGCCCGGTACTCTGCAGCCTCAATATCGGTGTCTCGAGCGGTTCGTGACTGCTATTTTCCGTCGAGTAATAGCACCCACCGAGCTCTCGTGATCCACGATCTGGGCAATGCCACTCTGATCGCCGATAATCGTGATCCGGCGGTAACTTGCGCACGTCCTGACGACTTACCAGATGGCGGTAGGCTAGTGCTGATGGTTGGCCGGATCGAGCCATGGAAAGGCCAGCATATCTTTATCGATGCGGTGGAACAACTATCCCCTAGTATGCGCACCAAAACCATTTTCGCGTTGGCTGGAGGGCCGGTGCAAGGTAAAGGAGACTATTATAAACAGATAAGCCGTGCCGCAGCGGCCAATATCCTTCTGCTGGGTGATCGCTCTGATGTGCCGGTTCTCTTGCGGGCAGCCGATATTTCCGTCCATGCTTCAATATCCCCCGATCCATTCCCGGGTGTTGTGATCGAAAGTCTTTTGGCAGGTGCGGCTACCGTTGCAGCCGCAGACGGAGGTGCCGTAGAAATGATCGAAGATGGCCTTCATGGCCACCTTTGCCCCCCAGGAGACTCAAGGGCCTTGGCAGCGGTGTTATCCGATCTCCTAGGTGACGCGCAGGATCCGCGCGTTCGTTTCGGCGCTAAAGCCCGTGCTCGCGCGCTGGCACTGGTTGATGCAGGGGGGGTCGATGCCGCTGTTAAGAGGGCTTATGACGAGATATTGGCGAGGGTACGGGCGGATATCTCGGCTCAACGCAGCAGGAAAGCCGTATGACAACCAAAACTGAAAAATCCAAATTGATCTTCCAGACTATTGGTTGGCCAATCGGAACCGGGACCGCGACGCCCAGTCCCGATGACCTTGAGGATATCACCGAGTTTGCTTTCAAAAGCCGCGTTGGCCTGCTGTTCCTTGATGAATGCGTCAAGCGCGGCGTCGCTCTTGGCCCCAAGGCCGTCGAACTGCATAGCTCTCTCATGGTCCGTCGTAGAGAAACAGATCGCGTCGTGGCCAAGCTGGCGCGCCGCCTTGACGAAGCCGCGCCTGGCGAATGGACCCTATTCAAGTCGATCAAGCCTTTCGCTTCGACGCCGAATGACACTGATTGGTTTCCTTTCGATGCCAAGCGGCACCAGACTCTCTGCGATCATCTCTGTGCTCCGGGCGGCGGCTTCAAGTGGATGGAAACTGCACCACGCCAAACCACGTTGATCGAGGAAGGCGGCGAAGGAGTGACGAATACAACCAAAAAGGGGGGGATTTACTACATCGACTGTTATGTCGCCCCTTCGACCGATTATTTCATTTATCTAGACCCTCGTCGAATGCGCGGTATGACCGAAATCACCGAAGTAGCGGGTTATCCGGTGCCCGTGCTTCAGCCGCATGCGGAACTGACAGCGATTATGTTTCACAACGTCTTTCCTGAGAAATGTTTCACTATCGAAAGTTACTACTTGGTGAAGCGTTATCTTGATTTAATGGAGGAACGAGATACGCTTGATGCTTTCGTCGAGGTTTGCCACGAACAGAAAGTCGAATACGCTGCAGCGGTGAACTTGCATGTGACGCAGCAGATTGACCGGGTTCAGTTCGACCACGTCGACCCGCGGATAACCCGCATTCTTGAAGGCCTTGGCCGCAAACAAACTGTCGTGCCCGGCTTCGATGCGGCAGGGGGCTTTCCCTACGAATTCCCGGCATCGGTCTTCTGGGGCGCCTTTCTGTCGAAACAGCGCGACCGGACTTCCTTTGTTTCGACGCTGAACCAGTTCGTCCATATGCTCAATCCTATCTTCTTCGCCGACGTTTTCCGCATTGTCTGGCGCCGGACCGTGAAAGGGGGCGTCTATGAGCAAAACTGATGCCACAAATTTTCAGCGGTCTGGCAATACTGCTTCCATACATACCATTTTACCTATTTTTAGATTTTTAGTATGATAAAGTCTCCACTGCAGAGTAGGAGAACTTTTAGAGGCCACCGCTCTTTCTATGCAGCTTTTACAATTTCATTTTTAATAGGGTGGGTAATACTGCAATTTTTTATATTGCAATATAAACAACCCGATTCTGGCATCTATACATTTTCACTTTTTCTCTCAGCTTTTCTTTGTCTTTTGGTGATTTATTTCCCCACTCGGAATCCGAGCATTATGTCTCCGCACTTCGTCCTAGGTATATTGACCCTGGTATTCTTTCCCGTATTTTCCATCATCTATATCCATGTCCCTGAATTGGCGAAGTGGTACCATACCTTTTTCTATACGCAGCTATTCCACTGGAATCTTGCCGTCGTATCGGCGCACTACGCATTGGCACTTGTACTGTTCCTTATCGGGTATGTCTTTGGTGAATCCAATTTGGGTAGCGTCTCTGTGCGCAAACCGGGCAATCATTCGGCATTGGGACGAAAGCTGATTTTTCTCGGCGTTCTGTTGGGCGTGATGGGGATGCTCCTTTATGCGACCAGCCTGGGCGGCGTCTCGGTAGTCCTGGAACAGATGAGCAATATGGATTTGCGCCGGGAATGGCGCGCTTCGGGGTCAGCGCTATATTACTACGTTGGCATGCTGTTACTTACGGCACCGGTGGTGTATTTTTTACTTATTTTTTCTGAAAAAAAGAATATTTTATCTATACTGCCGGCAACTTTCTGGCTCCTTCTGTCCTCCGTCGTACTATTAATGTCCCAGGGATCGCGCGAGAAGGCCATTCTTCCGATCGTACTTACGGTGATCGCATTGCTTTTGATGGTGCGCAGCTCCCGGTTTTCTGCCGTCCGGCGTAAGGTCAAGGTCGCGATCGTTTTTCTCGCCATCGCTATCATCGCCGCTTTCAGTGTCCAGACCGTATTCCGGTGGACGCGTGAAGGCTCTACCAGAGAAACTACTCTTCTTCATACATTTTCGGATTTCAATCGAATCGACATCTCAATGGTGATGTTCGTCGAATATTTTTCTGATATTCGTTACGGTGAACTTCTTTTAGGGGCGCCTATTCTGGCTTATTTCAATCAGTTCCTCGTTCGTCTGTTTGGCTCTGATCCTATCCAAAATACATCAGCAATATTGCATTCCATGATATTCGATGGAGATATTACAGCAGGTTTTCCTGGTTCACCTCTTGCTGGAGAGCTTTATCTAAATTTTGGTTACGCCGGCTTTCTATTGTTCCTGTTATTTGGCGCTTTTTTTAGTGTTAGTTATAAACGGTTAGTACAAAGTGACTTTGAATTTTGGAGGTGCATATTCTTTTCGGCACATATATATTTTTTCATGGTCAAGATATGCATCTATATTGGGTTATCGGAGAGCATCCTGATGCTATTGCTGACTTACGTTCCGCTCGTTCTGATGAAGATTCTCTCTAAAGTTACCGTCCGACGATCGCTACGGACCCATGCTCATCAACAGACATGATGTCTCGCAAAGGGCATTTGATCCAACCAAATGCCTGCTTTGTCACGCCTGTTGGACAAAAGGATAGTTTGTTCAATGTCATTATTGCGGATTTCTTTGATACTAACGATCATTGCGATGATGTCCAGGGGGCTTGGGTTGGCTCGAGACCTTGCCATCACCTACGTTTATGGGGCCACTCCGGCGACTGACAGCTTCTATGCAGCGACCAGTCTGGTCTATGCTGCTCATGTTATCATCGGAGCCTCACTGACAGGAGTAACTGTCCCTTTTCTACGTGAAGGCGCTGACGACAATGGCCGTGAGGCAGAGTTCCGGACAATCAGCAGCATATTGAACGTCACAATTCTTGCTCTGAGCGTTCTGACTGTTTTCGGCATGGTCTACGCTGACGTGGTTGCCCGTGCCCTAATTGGAACTGAGAGCGCGACAAGCACAGCGGGCTTCATCTTCATTCTGATGCCCTCTGTTATATTGCTGGGGGCGGCGGGTATTCTTTCCGGCATCCTGAACCAAAGCCATATCTTTGTTCCGGTTTCGGCGGCACCTGCGCTACTCAACCTCTTTGTGATCATCGCTGTCCTGATCCCATGGCGAGGCAGCGATGTCCACATCGCGATCATCGGCACCCTCATCGGGTCAATTGCCTTCTTCCTGATCCAGATCCCAAGACTGTATGGCGTCAAATATCGCCACAATTGGCGTATCAACCTCGACAAGCAACAGTTCTCGCGTTTCTTTGGCCCTGCAGTGCCCGTGCTAGCAGTTTCCTTCCTGACTTACTCCTATACCTTCGTTGATATTGCCTTCGCTTCGCGGCTGGGGGAAGGGATTGTGACAGCAGTGAACGTTGCTACAAAACTGATCCAGCTTCCGCAGGGTGTGATCGCGATGGGTCTGACAGCGGCGACCTTTCCACTGCTCAGTGCCTACATCAAGAAGGGCGAGTTGTCTCTCGCCGCGCAACTGACCGGGAACGTCAGTCTTACAATTCTTTTTCTTGCCTTGCCGACTACGGCCTTCATGGTTGTCACTTCCGATCTTATAATCGGCATTGTCTTCGGGAAAAGCGCCTTCACCGAAGAAGCATTGGATGTCACTATGCTAATTCTGAGAATAAATGCTATGTCACTGCCAGCGCTCGCGCTAAACATATTTTTATTACGCGTATTTTACGCTAAGGAACAGTGGCGTATTCCTTTGTTAGCTTTCGCCACGGGGTTCGCTGCAAAATGCCTGCTATCTTATACATTTGTCGATATAGCCGGTGTTGACATCATTGCGATTTCGACGGTGCTCTCAGTCAGCCTCACTACGTTAATCATGACATTCCATGTCAATTCGGTTTTGCAAGGTGCATTTGGCCCCAAGTTTACGGTCGGACTTAGCCGCATTCTCGTTGCCGCCAGCGGCATGGCAGCACTGCTGCTCTTCTCGAGGAAGGCTTTGCTGCGCATTATGCCTGATATTTGGGAACTCGGCCTGCTTCTACTGCTTGCAGCACTTGGCGTACTCATTATGCTTATTCTAGCTAGGACGCTTTTTCGTGCCGAATTTTCTCTATTTTGGGATCGGCGCTCGGGTAATCCCCCCGAAAAATAGCGGTGCGCTTCGGTAGAATTTTCTCGAAGATGAACGAGGAGGTTCTGATGAAGAAATCGAAATATAGCGACGGTGACCTGAGCCCCAAGTCTCCTCCAGCCATTGGGAGAATCCGTAGGTTGATGCTCTGAGACCCAACTGCTCTGAGACCCAACCTTCTGCCACCTGGACTTAGAAATTCCCGCTTGTTCTCAGCATGGCTGGCTGGTTTCGCCTGCTGAGTTTGCCAGTGGCCGGACGCTCGCTAACGAGAAACGATTCTGTCAGCGTTCGAACGGCCTTCAGGAGATCTTCGCCGACATCCAAGCC
>JBCCET010000104.1:0-10521 GCA_039030095.1 Pseudomonadota bacterium
GATACTGGTTGGGCTCTGGCACGAACGCCACATGTCCCGGAATGCCCGGATGCCGCCAACCTGAAATGCCTGTGGCCGATTGCGCCGCGGCTGTCGGTCCGTGATAGGCCGTGCGCAGCGCCAGCAGATCAAGATTGCCGGTAAACGTCCGCGCCATCGTCATGGCCAAATCAATCGCTTCGGCTCCGGAATTTGTCAGATGTACCACCCAGTCATGCCCCGCTGGCATTGTTGAGGCCAGCTCTTCGGCCAAATGCGCCGGTGTCGGATGGTAAAACATCGTGGTGCAATGGGTAAGCTCTTGCGCCTGTTCCATCGCGGCCGCCACCACGCGCGGGTGCGAATGCCCGACCGAGATGCAAACATTCATGCCAAGCAGGTCGGTATAACGCCGTCCCTCACTGTCCCACAGATACTGCCCCTGCCCCTTTTTGAACACGATAGGGTCTTTGAAAGGCGTGAACCGCGTGAGGGAGGCCGCAAAATATTGGTCGCGTCGCGCGGCGGTGGCGTCATAACTCCAATCTGTGTCCAACGCATCAAAACTCATGGCAGGATTCCTCGTCTCAGACGGCGATTATCGGGGTCAAAGGGTGGTTCGTTCAAAATCGTGGCCGGGCACTTTTTACCAAGGATAGAAACGGTAAGGTCGCTTCGTGCTTTGGCATCGCGCAAATAGGCCAGAGCCAGGGATTTTCCCACGCGCGGGCAGTACGCACCAGAGGTCACAATGCCAACCGGTAGCGTGCCGTGATAGACACTATGGGCGTAAAACGGCTCCGCCTCGTCCACCTCAATCTCTAACAGGACCATTTCCCAATCTTTTTCAGGGCCTTGCAGAGCGTTCTTGCCGCGAAACTCACGCCCGTCTGTTTTGACGAAAGAGCCTAACCCGGCCTCAATTGGCGTGCGCTCGGTTGTCAGATCGGCACCCCAAGCGCGATAGGCTTTTTCCAGCCGCATCGCGTTGGCGGCAAAGGCTCCGTAATATCCCAGATGGTGCATTGTGCCAGCGGTTTCCAGCGCTAGAAAAACGCGCGCCGCATCATCGCGCTGGACATGCAACTCCCATCCCAGCTCGCCAATATAAGACATCCGCAACGCCAGCACCGATTTACCGGCGATGGATATCTCACTGTGGCTAAGCCAGGGAAAGTAGATGGGATCATCGCAAATATTACTCAAAACTTTGGGGGCGCGCGGCCCCATCAAACCGATGACGGCAATTTCATCGGTGACATTCTGCACAATAACCTCAAAGCCGTCCGCATGGGCTTTCAAGACGTCCAGATCAATCTCTTCCGCGCCCGCCGCCGACGTCAGATAGGCGCGACTTTCATCCAGCCTCACCACGGTGAACTCCGAGAGAACACCCCCTGCGGACGTCAGCACATGGATCAGGCCGATGCGTCCATCGCGCGGCGGTGTGTTGGCGCCGAGGGTCTCCAGAAACTCTGCGGTGTCTGGGCCGGTGACGCTGAACTTTGAAAAGACCGACAAATCAGCCAGCGCCGCCGCCTCCGTGACTGTCCGGCATTCGCGTGCCATATGGGGCACCCAGTTTACCTTGCCAAAACTCAGCTCTGCTGCATCACCTACGGCGTCAGAAAACCAGTTGGGCCGCTCCCATCCATGGGCCACGCCCATCACCGCACCGCGTTCCAACATCAGATGATGCAGGGGCGACTGCCGCACATCCCGTGCCGCAGGACGTTCTTCATAGGGGTAGTGCACGCCGAATTGCAGACCAAAACACTCCACAGCCTTGGCCACGCGATAGTCGCGATCCGCCCACGAGCCAAACCGGCGACTGTCAATCGCCAGCGCATCCATCGGTGGCGCGCCATGGGTCATCCAATGGGCCAGAAACCAACCGGCCCCGCCGCCTTCCATGACCCCCATCGACGATCCCGTAAGCAGCCAGGCATTGCGCAGCCCATGGGCGGGCCCGATCAAAGGGTTGGCATCGGGGGTAAAGGTAATCGGGCCGTTAATCACCGATTTGACCCCACCCGTTTCCAGCGCAGGGATACGAGCCATGGCGGCCTCGATGATCGGCTCTACCCGGTCCAGATCAGGGGGCATCAGATCAGCCCCGAATTCCGGCGGCACGCCGTCCACCGACCAAACCTGCGCGTTCTTTTCGTAGGGGCCCAGGATCAGACCGTCGCGTTCCTGACGCACATACCAACTTTCTTCGGGGTCTCTGATAATCGGCAGCTCTGCAAGCCCGGCGTCGATACGTTCGGCCACGACTTCCACCCTATCTGTCACCAGATACTGGTGCAGCACCGGGACAGACGGGATGTTCAGCCCCATCATCGCGCCAATTTCCCACCCCCAGGTGCCCGCAGCATTCACGATATGACGCGCCAGGACATCGCCCTTTGCGGTCTCCACCAGCCAGGAATCGCCCTCACGCCGGATCGATTTCACCGGCGCCTGTCGCCAGATCGCCCCGCCACGTTGGCCACCCATGCGGGCCATGGCGTTGGTGGCAAGCGACGGGTCCACATGACCATCATCAGGCTCGTAAATGCCGCCCAGCAACCCATCGAGCTTCGCTAAAGGATGCAGCTCTGCAATCCGTTCCGGGGTCAAAATCTCAAGCGGATAGCCGGTGAACTCTGACAGTCCGGCCACATGGCGAAATTCATCCATGCGGTCCTGGCTGCGGGTGATGCGCATGGCACCGCTGGCATGGAACCCGCAATCCTGACCCGTCTCTTGAGGTAAGATATCACGGTAAAGCCGGACAGAAGTGGCACGCAATTCCTGAATGGTCGGGTTATGCGCAAAATGGGTGCAGAGCCCCGCGGCATGCCAGGTCGAGCCATGGGTCAGGTCGTTCTTTTCGACCAGCAGCACATCACTCCAACCCATTTTGGTCAGGTGATAAAACAGCCCCACCCCCATGGCACCGCCGCCGATGATCAGTACTTGCACCTTGGTCATGGCCGCATCCTTTTGCCGCTCGGGTCAAAGGGTGGCTTGGCCAGCACCCGCGCGGCATAGTCCTTGCCCGCGACGCGCACAGTGAACAGCCGCGCACAGGTCTGGGCCAAGGTCTCCCCTTGCTGCACGCCCACCATGGCAAAGGCCAAGTTCAGCATCGTGCGCGGCCCACGCCCACCTGACGTGGTAAAGCCCATGTGGATACCTTCTTCATAGACCGGCTCGTCATGCAGCATCAGCGCATCACCTTCGACCTCGAAAAGAACCACTCGCTTCGAAACACCATCCGCCTTTTGCCTTTCCAAAACATCCTTGCCGATGAAATCCTTGTTCCAGTCGATGGTAAAGCTCAATCCTGCCTCAAGCGGGGTAATCTCTGGCCCGATATCATGGCCCCAATGTTTGAAACCTTTTTCCAAACGGCATCCGTCCAAGGCATAGTGCCCCATCGGCTTGCCTCCGGCGGCTTTAAGGGCGTCGAACACGGGCCCCGCCTTCCTGGCCGGGATCATCAGCTCCCACCCGAATTCACCCACAAAGCTCACGCGCACCGCGCGGCAAATCACACCGGCGATTTCAACCGTCACCACACTGCCGAAACCACCGTCCGCCAGATCACAAATCCCGGCCATCAACGCGGCACTGCCCGCCCCCATTACTCCAAGGGTGCAGAACTCTTCAGTCCCATCGGTCAGACGCACATCCGATGGCAAGTTGCGTCGCAGATAAGCCATGTCGCGCGCCCGTGTCGCGGCGCCGGAGGTGATGTGAAAACTGTCCGCGCCCGTTCGTATCACGGTGACATCCATCTCGATCCCAGCATGCGCATTCAGAAACTGCGCATATATGGCCCGGCCTTCGGGGGCGTCTAACTGCGCAGTGCAAAGCCTGTTCAATCCGCGCAACGCTGCGCGGCCCGACACGCCGATCTTCGTGAAAGGGCTAAGGTCCAGCAAAACCGCGCCTGTCTCCATCCTCGCCGCTTCAGACCTTGCAATCTCCCACCAGCTCTGATCGCCCACGCTATAGGGATGCGCCTGCCCGTACCATAATCCACGCTCCCACCCGGCGGTCAGGCCGAAATGCGCCCCGGCATCGGCCCACCGATCATGGAGTGCGGACTTTCGCAATCCGCGCCCAGCCTTGGGCTGCTTATAGGGCCAATGCATGGAAAACTGATCTGAAACCGCCTCCTTCATTCGCTCTTTCATATGCGCTTGTGTTGCCGTGGCCGGATCAACGCGGGCCACATCCACTTCCCACATGTCGAAAGGCGGCGCGCCATCGACGATCCAGTCGGCCAAGGCACGCCCGATCCCGGCAGACGACATCACCCCGATCGAATTCATACCCGCCGCCACAAAAAGCCCCTCGACATTCGTTTCCCCCACCAAAGGTCGCGTATCCGCGGTAAAGCTTTCGGGCCCGTTCATGAAATGCTGAATGCCGGTATCCGCCAGCGCCGGGATCAGCTCTAATGCCGCCTCCATAAACGGCGCGAATTGCTCCCAATCCTCTGCCATTTCCAGAAACGCCCGATCGCCTTCAGGGCCATAAGCGTCCCAGCATTTGGCATCAGGCTCAAACCCACCGATCACCAGTTTCCCGGCATCCCCTTTGATATAGATGCCGCGATCCAGGTCGCGGATCACCGGGAATGGATCAGGCAGCCCGGGCATAAGCTCAGTTACCACATACATATGCTCAACGGCCTGCAAAGGCAGCGCAACCCCCACCTTTGCGGCCAACTCTCTTGACCAGGCACCGGTGCACAAAACCACCCTATCGGCCAGCAATTCCGATCCGTCGGCCAACACGGCACCCTTGATCTGGCCACCCTCAACCCGCAGGCGCGCCACCCTAGTATTCTCACGTATCTCCACGCCGCCGGCTTTTGCCCCGCGCGCATAGGCCATGCACAGATCGACAGGGTTCACATTGGCGTCCTCGGGCACCTGCAACGCCCCGACCAGACCGTTCTTGTTCAGCAGGTCCAAATCGATCTCATCCGCCCCGATCACCTCGGGGTGTAACCCTTGCGTCATCCCCAGATCGGCGATGCGGTTCAGCTCGTCCATTCGGTCGGGTTCTCGCGCCAGCCAATAGCCGCCGGTGCGGCGATACCCCGTGGCCATCCCGGTTTCATCCTCCAAAGCCGAGAACAACTCTAGCGCATGAGATGCAAGCAGAGTCATATTAGGCGTCGCCCGCAATGGCCCCACGATACCCGCCGCATGCCAGGATGTGCCCGAGGTCAGCAGGTTGCGCTCCAACAATGTCACATCATCGGCACCGCGTTTGGCCAGGTGATAGGCAACACTCAACCCGATAGCACCGCCGCCGATGATCAACGTCTTGCTCATTGACCGCCTCGCAAATCGCGCCTTAGGCTAATTCCATGAAGATCCACGCCCTCTGGTGCCACCCCCGCTCCATGTCCACTGCGATCGAACGCATCATGCTGGAGCGTGGCGATCTCGACATTCCCCATGAACCTTTCATGTACCACTACTATCTGGGGTCGGGGCGCGGAACGTTTCCCGGGTTCGACCCGCTGCCGGGCATGCCCACCACCTATGAAGGCATCCGAGATATGATCCGCGACCGCAGCACGGCGCAGCCGGTGTTTTTCAAAGATATGGCCTATTACATCGCCGATGAACTGACCGGCGATCCGGAGTTTGCGGGCGAAATGACCCACAGCTTTCTGATCCGCGACCCGGCTGAAGCGGTGATTTCCTATTCCAGAAAGCAGTCGGATTTCTCGCTGGAGGAAGTGGGAATAGAGGCGCAATGGAGGCTTTATAAGGCGCTTTTGGATTTGGGTCAGAGGCCGTTGATCCTGAAAAGTGAAGACATCCGCGAGGACCCTGCGAAACAGATGGCGCGCCTTTGGTCCCATCAAGATCTCAGCGGTGCGCCGCACGCGCTGAGCTGGAGCCCCGAGACGCCCAAAAGCTGGACCACAGTCGCCCATTGGCACCCGGAAGTCACCGCAAGCCGTGGGATCAAGCCGCCTGAAAAGCGCCACGGCACAGTGAAGGAACTGGTCGAACTGGGCGCGCCCTTCACTGATTACGTCGCCCACCACCGGCCGTTTTACGAAAAGCTCGTCGCCGCCGCAGAGCATCAAAAATAATCTCGGTCGGGCAGCTCTGCTTTTTTCGCCGCGATATAGTCTTTCAGCTCCGCATCAATATCAGGGTCAAGACCGGGATCCTGATAAGCCTCTAACTGCGCTTTCCAAATTTTGCTCGCACGCGCGGCCACATCCTTTTCGCCCGACGCGCTCCATTGCTCGAACGATGCATCATCCGGCGTCCAGGGTCGAAAAAGCGCTGACATGAAATTCGCCTGCGTATGATCAGACCCCAGAAAATGCTGACCCGGCCCGGTGCCCGCAATCGCCTCCATGGCTTGCGCATTTTCGCTCAGATCAATCCCTTCGAAGAACCGCGCGACTTTTCCGCAAAGATCGTGGTCAATGATCGTTTTCTCAAAGGACGTGACCAGTCCACCTTCCAGCCAGCCCGTCGCGTGATTGATCAGGTTCGCCCCGCCAAACATCGCCATGATCAGGCCCCAGGCCGCCTCTTGCTGGCTTTGCCCATCGGGTAGCTTTGACGACGACAGCGTGCCAACCGTGTGCAGCGGCACGCCTAAACGCCGCGCCAATTGCCCCGCTGCCAGCACCATCAACCCGGCCTCAGGCGTGCCAAAGGTGGGTGCCCCGGTTTTCATCGACATGGTTGAGGCGAAACTGCCCATCAGCACGGGGCATCCCGGTGCGATCAGTTGCGCCAGCGTCATTGTGGCCATGGTTTCCGCCAGCACTTGCGCCAGCGTACCCGCCACAGTGGAGGGCGACATAGCCCCTGTCAGCACCCATGGCGTGCAGGCCACCGGTTGACCGGCCCGAGCATAGGTTCTCAGCGCCCCCGACATATTGGCGTCCATAACCAGCGGCGCATTGGTGTTCGAGACACAGTAAAGCACCGCGTTGTCATCGACGAAATCCGATCCGAACAAAATCCGTGCCATATCGATGGCGTGGCCTGCCCGCTCTGCCCCGATAAACGCGCCCATAAAGGCGCGGTCAGAATAACGCATATGGGCATAAAGCATATCGAGATGCCGCTTGGTGGCAGGCAGGTCCACAGGCTCACACACCACCCCGCCCGAATGATGCAACCAAGGCAGGCTTTGGTGCAGCTTCACCAGCGTGACGAAATCCTCAAAGCTGGCATAGCGCCGACCCTGATCCAGATCATGCACGAAAGGTGGCCCCCAGGACGGGCACAGGATCGTGGCGTTACCGCCCATCCGAACGGAATTGGCAGGGTTGCGTGCCACTTGCATGAATTCGTTCGGCGCGCTGGCCTTGATCTTCTTGCGGCAAAAGCCCGGTGCAAACCGCACTCGCACGCCATCCACATCGCATCCGGCATCGGCAAAGACCTTCAGAATTTCCGGATCGTCGTGAAACTCCATCCCTGTTTCGGCCAGTATCTTGTCGGCATTGGCCTCAATGGTTTCCAGGCCTTCCTCCGACAAGGCATTCATTGTGCCAAGTTTGCGGGCAATGAAAGGCGCGCGAATTTGGATGTCAGGGCTGTGCGCCCTCTGCTCTGCCCTGTTGTTCTTGCGACGCCTTACCATGGCTGTAGGTTTGCAGCACAGCCGCGCCTCAGCAACTCAAAACACGACATGGATGGGTCGCAATTCATCTTACATAATTCGCCCCTCACGTGATATATTTCGCCAATGACACCTTCATCTGAACCCACCATTCTGATCTGCATCGTCGTTGTGCCCAACTTCAACCTCGCCGCAACATCGGCGTTTATCGATGCATTCCGGGTGGCCAATTACATCGACGGCAAAACCCACTTTCGCTGGGATTTCGTTTCAGAGAGCGGCGGGCTTTGCCCGGCCAGCAATGGCACCGGGATCGAAACGCTATCGATAAAAGATATCTCGGGCAAAGACCCTGACATTGTCCTGGTGTCCTCCAGTTGGACCCCTGAGGACTATGCCTCTCGCACCTTGTTGAATGCCCTGCGCGGTTGGGCCCGCAAGGGTGCCACCATGGCCGCCCTCGATACTGGCGCGTTCATTCTGGCAGAGGCTGGACTTCTCGACGGAAAGAACACGACCGTTCATTATGAACATATCGATGCGTTCCAGGAACTCTACCCAGGCATCGGCCTCAGCGAAAACCTGTTCGTTTTTGACGGCAACCGCGTGTCGTGCTGCGGCGGGACCGCTTCCACGGAATTCGGGCTGCACCTATTGCTAGGCATTCACGGCAGCGCGCTGGCCAATGCCGCGGCCCGTTACATTTTTCATCCCAAGTTGCGCCACAAATCCGCACAGCAGCTGCCGGAAGAACGCGAACCCCTGGGCAGCAAAGTCCCCGCCAAGGTGAGATCGGCCATCAAGCTGATGGAACAAAATCTGGAAGAGCCGATCAGCATTCCAGAGCTTTGCGCGCAGATCGATATCTCACAGCGTCAGCTCGACAGGTTATTTGCGCAATACCTACGCAAACCCCCGAAACTCTATTACCGCGACATACGCCTTGACCGCGCCCGCGCCTTGGTCACGCAGACCGAAATCCCGATATCCGAGGTGGCCTTCGCCTGCGGCTTTTCAAACTCCGTACATTTCAGTCGCGCCTATAAAACGCGCTTTGGTGTCCCGCCGTCAAAAGACCGTCTGGAAGGACGCGCACCTTTCGATTTCCGCGCTTGGCCGATGCAAAAGCCCATGGGCATTGAGCGGCGTAAATAGATAAATTCGTGGCGAAAAAAGCATAGTATTTGGCGATACGCCAAGGCAACATGACTTTCAGTCAGCGCGTTCAAATATTGCGTCACGCACAGCTGGGGAGGCCCGCATGACCGAACTGCCAACGAATGCCGAGTTCGACCGTATCGGCGATGGCTATAGCACCAATTCCCATAACAGCCTGTCCCTGCAGGCGGCGGCTTACGTTTATCCCGCATGGTTCAATGTCGACCAAAACGCCATTCTCGCCCGGTCATGGCAATGGGTATGTCACGTTGAAAAACTGCGTGCCAACGGCTCGTACGTGGCGGTTGAAATTGCCGGTCGCCCCATTGTGGTTGTGCGCGACCGGGAAGGCGCGCTGCGGGCCTTCTATAATGTCTGCAAACACCGGGCGCATCATCTGCTGGAAGGAGAAGGGCAAACTACACGCATTATGTGCCCCTATCACGCCTGGGTCTATCGGCTTGATGGCCAGCTTGTACGCGCCCCGGAAACCGATCATCTGGAAGAATTTGATCCCGCATCAATCTGCCTCGACGCTGTGCAGGTCGAAGAGTTTTGCGGCTTTATCTATGTCAATCTCGACCTGCAGGCCAAATCCCTGTCAGAGCAATCGGGCGACCTGGAAACAGAGATCCGGCATTGGGCACCCGATATCGATCAGCTGACCTTCGGCCATCGGCTGACCTATGACATCAAATCGAACTGGAAGAACGTGGTTGATAACTTTCTTGAATGTTATCACTGCCCCACGGCCCATAAGGATTTTTGCGATCTGGTGGACATGGACACTTATAAGGTGACAACCCACGGGATTTATTCCAGCCACATGGCCGATGCGGGGAAGAATGCCAACAGTGCCTATGACGTCTCAAACGCCACGGTGCGAACCCATGCCGTTTGGTGGCTGTGGCCCACTACCTGTCTGATGCGCTATCCCGGGCGGTCTTCCATGATCGTGCTCAATATTATTCCGATGGGCCCTGACCGGACGCTGGAAACCTATGACTTCTTCCTTCAAACGCCGGAACCAGACGCAATGGAACTCGATGCCATCCGCTATCTGGACGAGGTTTTGCAGGTCGAGGATATCGGCCTGGTTGAAAGCGTGCAGCGCGGCATGAGCACGCCCGCCTTCACCCAAGGCCGCATCGTCAGTGACCCAGGCGGATCGGGCAAATCGGAACACGCCGTGCATCATTTTCATGGACTCGTGCTTGATGCTTATGCTCAATCGGCCTCATGACGCATCTTAAATCCATGCACTATCAGCCGCCGCCCGCCTTCCTTTGATCCCCCTCTCAGGCATCAAAAGGAAAGAAATATGACCAGACCCAATATCGTACTTATCATGGCCGACCAGCTTGCCCCGCAATGGACCGGCACCTATGGCCACCCGACCGTCAAAACCCCGCATATGGATGCACTGGCCGCCCGGGGCACGCGCTTTGATGCAGCCTATTGCAACTCGCCCCTTTGTGCGCCGTCGCGAGCCAGTTTCATGGCCGGACAACAAGTGTCAGCCATCGGCGCTTACGACAATGCGGCGGAGTTTCCGGCCACAGTGCCCACCTTTGCGCACTACCTACGCGCCGCGGGCTATCGAACGTGCCTGTCGGGCAAGATGCACTTTGTCGGGCCTGATCAGCTGCACGGGTTTGAGGAACGCTTGACCACCGATATCTATCCGGCCGATACCGCCTGGACGCCTGACTGGCGGCAACCCGACGAACGCATCGCTCACTGGTACCACAATATGGATGCCGTGCGGCA
>JBCCET010000105.1:0-10489 GCA_039030095.1 Pseudomonadota bacterium
ATTGTGCCACCGCCTTGGCTCGCTTCGATCAAAAATTCTTGTGCTCCAGCCGCTTGACCTCCCAAAAGTCCGACCGGGGCGGCTGCGTCTTTAACTTCTCCGATTTCGCCGTAGACCTGATTTAGCCCGGCGATGACTAGAAGGTAGCCCGCTTCTGGTTCCAGTATCACTACGTTTCCATAGTCCAGGAATGCACCTGCATAGCGCACTGTTGCGTTTGTGGGAGTTGTTACCAGTCCCAGCGGGCGCGCGGCAATCACCAGCCCGGGGCGAGCCAGACCAGCAGCATCGGTTTCGTTGAAGCGGCGCAGGATTGTGCCTTCAACTGGCAGACGCAACGTGCCACGGGTTTTAGAGAATGGGATACTGGCCGCAGACCGGGCTTGGGGCGGCAGTATGCCGATGGACCCAGCGAAGGTTTCCAGCGATGTGGCGCTTTCGGCCAATATCTGCACCTTAACCGGATCGTCGGAAATTCGCATTGGCAGCGCTGTCCGGTTTGACATGGCTTGGCGCAGGGCCACGCGAGCCTCCTGGATGCCTGCGAGACCAAGCCGAAGGCGTTCCTCCGCCTGCTCTTGCAACTCACGCAGGGCAGAAAGCTCTTCAAGCTGCGACCGCAGTTCCTCGGCTTGTCTTTGCAGGCTCGGCGTGACTTCTGACATCATCATGCCGGACCGCGCAGTGCCGACAGGCCCTGTCGGGTGGATCAACAAAAGCGGCGTGGGTGCCCGTTCAATGGTTTGCAAAACGCCCAGCAGTTTGGCCAACTGATCCCGACGTTTTTCAAACTCCAGCCGGATGACACGTTCGCGGATCGTGGCGCCCCGCAGCCCATCGCGCATGGCGGCAAGGCCCGTTTCATAAGCACGGATCGTGGTTGTCAGCGCCGCGACCCGGTCCTTGGCCGATGATGCTTCCGCCAAGCGTTCGGCCGCAACCGACAGTTCCTGGGCGGCAAGCTGTGCCTCCAGAATGGGATCAACCTGCGCCGTTGCCGGGACAGCTAGCAACGTCAAAACGGTGGCGAGAAATGCTCTCATGCCTGTAACAAGCTCTGCCCTGTCATCTCTGGCGGTTGGCCTAGGCCCATAAGTTCCAATACCGTAGGTGCGACGTCCGCCAATCTTCCTGCGCGCAGCTTCGCCCCTTTTGGCCCACCGATCAAGGCGACTGGCACCAAGTTTGTCGTATGCGCGGTATGCGGCCCGCCAGAAACCGGATCGATCATCGTTTCGCAGTTGCCGTGATCGGCGATCAACAGCATGGTACCCCCCACTTCTTCCAAGGTATCCAGTACTTTGCCCAGGCCTTCATCCACCGCTTCGCAGGCTTTGATAGCTGCCTCAAGGTCACCGGTATGGCCCACCATGTCTGGATTTGCATAGTTGATGGCGAACAAATCGTAATCGTCCAGCAACGCCTTCTGGATGTTGATTGTAACTTCCGCAGCCGACATTTCCGGTTGAAGGTCATAAGTGGCAACTTTGGGCGAGGGTGCCAGATAACGGTCTTCCCCTTCGGCCGGAACCTCCACCCCGCCATTCAGGAAAAAGGTGACATGGGGATACTTCTCCGTCTCGGCTATGCGGAACTGCTTGAGTCCTTTGGATGCGACCCAAGCGCCGAGCGTATTTGTAATGTCTTCTTCAGGGAAGATCACATCCATATAGGTGGAGTGGTTCTTTGAATATTCTGCAAGGCCCGACATCAGTGCGAATTTGGGACGGGGTCCGGTCTCAAAACCATCAAAGTCCGGGTCACCGAGTGCCGAAAGCAACTGCCGCGCCCGATCTGCACGGTAGTTCATGAAAAGCACCGCGTCCCCGTCCGCCATTCCTGCGTAGTCTCCGATAGCGTAGGGTTCGAAAAATTCGTCCTTCCGTCCAGCTGCGTATTCCCGTTTACTCGCCTCTGCCAAAGACGATGCGCGATCCCCTTTGGCATTCACAATCACACCGAACGCGCGCGATATCCGTTCCCACCTGTTGTCGCGATCCATAGCATAGTAACGGCCAGTAAAGGTCGCAATCCGAACGCCTTCCGGCAGGCTGACCAACAGCTCTTCCGCATAGGTCATGCCGGACGTTGGCGCGACATCACGTCCGTCTGAAAAGAGATGCAGCGCGATTTTACATCCCGCGCCGGCCAACACGTCCGCCATAGCAATCATGTGGTCCATGTGACCATGCACCCCGCCGTCAGACAGGACACCCATCATGTGGACAGTGCCGTTACCGGCCATTGTCTCTGCGATGCGACGAACCCCGGAAAGACCGCCCAGTTCACCGCGCGCAATCGCACCATTGATGCGGACCAAATCCATTTCTACCACGCGCCCGGCGCCGATGTTCATGTGGCCCACTTCTGAATTGCCCATTTGACCTTCGGGCAACCCGACGTCGGGCCCAAAAGTCACCAGGGCCGCGTTCGGGCAACTCGCCATGATGTGATCAAAGGTTGGTGTGTTGGCCAAGGCTACGGCATTGCCGTGCGTCTCTTTGCGCAGGCCCCAGCCATCTAGAATACAAAGGAGGACGGGTTTTTGCCCGGTCATGCCTGCCTCTTTTACTGCTTTGCCACTCGATAACGCCCCGGCAGGATATCATCAACTGCGATGATAAGGCGTGCCCGCCAGAATGGCCATGGCCCGATAAAGCTGTTCTGCTAGCATCACGCGTGCCAGCATGTGCGGCCAGACCATCGCGCCAAAAGACAGGGCCAAATCGGCCTCTGCCCGAAGAGCGGGATCAATGCCATCGGCGCCGCCGATAACAAAGCAGATATCCCCGCGCCCCTGGTCGCGCCACCCTGCCAGATGATCTGCGAATTTTGGGGAGCTAAGCACCTTGCCGCGTTCATCAAGCGCCACCATCACCGCCCCTGCGGGGACCGCACGACGCAGGGCTTCTGCCTCGCCCGCCATGCCGGAGCCCTTTTTGTCCTCCACCTCCACTACCCGCACAGGGCCAAGGCCCAGACCTCGCCCGGTCTTGGTTGCCCTATCCAGATAGTCAGAGATCAGCTCCGCCTCCGGCCCCTTGCGCAGACGGCCCACAGCGGCAACGGTCAAAGCCAGCAAATGCTTAAGCTTCCGCCAGCGGCTGCCACATTTTTTCGAGCTGGTAGAACTCCCGCACTTCGGGGCGGAAAATGTGGACGATCACGTCGCCTGCATCAATCAGAACCCAATCGCCTGCATCTTTGCCCTCTACCTTTGGCAAGATCGAAAAGGCCGCCTTCAGGCGGTCGGCCAGTTTTTCCGACAGGCTGACGACCTGACGCGTGGATCGGCCAGAGGCCACAACCATATGGTCAGCCTCCGACGACTTGCCAGCGAGGTCGATCGCCACAACATCTTCGGCTTTTTCATCATGAAGAGAGTTCAAGATCAGGTCGAGCACGGACATGCTCGGAAGGTTTGCATCTTGGGCCTGCCCGGCCACTGCACGTTCACTCAGAACGATATCCTCCTAAAGGCGCGCCGCGACTGCTCCGGCGCTGAGCTTAAGCTCAGTTTAGCATTGTGGGGCGTGCCCCTCAAGACCTAGCCGCGGTGTCGATCATGACCGACACGTATTTTCGCTACGTCAGCGTCAGCGCATGGGCCGACATTTCCTGGTAACAATCCATGGCCGCCGCAAAAACGCCCGCGTGTTCGGGGGCAACATTGGGCAGCGGTCCCTCTGCCCCGGCAAAACCGGTAGATTGCCAGACGGCGCCGTACCAATGTTTGGCCCAGACACCATCAGCCGGGTTCCCGCCTTTCGGCCAGGACAACATTGCCGGGTCAAATCTGATGCCAATGGCCCCGCAAAGTAGGGTCAATGCCGCCTCAGGCGCTCCGCGAATTGTTGCGCTGTCGATCACTGGTGCATCCGGGAAGGCGCGGATCATATCACGCTGTGTGGCAAACCCGATATCATCTAAGGTCGGGTTTTCACGTTTGACCGCATAACTCGCCAGCACCCGTGCAGGGTGGCGGATCAAAAAAACGTTAGCCATCTGTGACATCCAGCCCCGGTCAAAGCCTTCAATCATGTGCTGGCACATGTGTTTTTGATAGCTGATCCGACCATCGCCGGACCCCGCCAGACAGCGGGCGATCACATCCACCGGATCCCGGTCGCCAGAGGCGATAATGTCTGCCCCTATTGGGTGTTCGATCCCCGTTGCGGCCAGATATGCGGCATAAAATGGTTCATCCATCACGTCACAATCGGGGCGCGCGGCAAAGCTGTACATCATCGCCGTCGACAGATTACGCGGACCAGACCACATGGCGATGCGCATCAGCTTACCCTTCAATCTTTCACGCAGGTGTTAATTGAACGTGACAGCGTGAGGAAACATTTTCTGCGAAACGACACAGAAAAGGGCCCGCCATGAAACGCCTCGTGATTTCCGCTGCACTTGCAATCTGCGCGGCTACGCCTGTTTTTGCAGGTCAAAAATCCGCAGTTTTTGCAGGTGGTTGCTTTTGGTGCGTAGAAAAAGACTTTGAAGCCGTACCGGGTGTTATTGAGGCTACATCCGGCTACATCGGCGGATCAAAGTCGACGGCGACTTACAAACAAGTCTCCGGTGGCAATACTGGACACTATGAAGCTGTGCGGATCGTTTATGACGACAGCAAGATCAGCTACGCCCAATTGGTGAATCTCTTCTTTCGGTCGGTGGATCCGACGGACGCTGGCGGGCAATTTTGTGACCGGGGTGCAAGCTACCGGACCGCAATTTTTGCCAAAAACGCCGATGAGACAAAGGCAGCTGAGGCAGAAAAACGGAAAGCCGGCGAAGAACTGGGTCGAAAAGTTGTGACACCGATCCTGTCAGCAAAGTCGTTTTACCCGGCAGAAGCCTACCACCAAGATTACTACAAAAGCTCCAAAAAGGTGCTGACCCGCTTTGGCCTAATCACCAAGGCAAAAGCATACAAACGCTATCGTAAGGCTTGCGGGCGCGATGCGAAGGTCAAACAGCTTTGGGGCGGTACATGGACTTCGGCAGGGAGCTGATTTCCCCCTAGCTCCCACGCCAGAGGCGACCCGTCGGATCCGTCCGGCGGGTCTTTTCTTATCTCAAGAAGACTTCGATGACCAAAATTCGGGCGATAATAATGCCCACGAAAACCACGATGGGTGAAAAATCCATCGGCCCGGTTTGCGGCAACATCCGCCGGATCGGATCATAGATTGGCGCCAACAGGCGGTTAAGGCCAAAATAGATCTGCGCCACCACAGGCTGGCTCATGTTCAACACATTAAAGGCCACCAGCCAGCCGATAATGATGTGGGCAATCAAAATCCACCAGGCAACGTTCAAAAGGACTAGGAGGATTTCACCGATGGCTACCATTGTATTTCCCGTTTCAGCTCGTTTTTCCTGACGTAAGCCCTGACCCCTCCCCTGACAAGTCTTGCCTGGGTCGGACAAATGACCCAAGGTCCTGCCAACGCGGAAAAATCGGGGTGGCGGGTTATGGCAAACAAGAAGGCGATTTGGGGTTGGTACTTTTACGATTGGGCGTCGCAGCCGTATAACACGCTTCTTATTACGTTCATTTTCGGGCCATTCTTTGCGTCCGCCGTGGCGCCTGATCCCGTCACTGGACAGGCACTATGGGCGCGGATGACCTGGATGACCGGGTTATTTCTGGCTGTAGCCTCCCCGCTTTTTGGGTCGATTTCGGACAGTTCGGGACCGCGTAAACCTTGGATCGCACTTTTCTCGATCATGTATGTGGTAGGCGCCGCCTACCTTTGGGTTGCGGTGCCCGGTGCGGACAACATTGTCATGATCTTGCTCTTTTTTGCCATTGGCATGGCGGGGATGGAGTTGAGTCAGACGTTTGTAAACTCCATGCTGCCGTCGATTGTCGGACGCGATCAGATGGGCCGCGTGTCCGGTTCCGGCTGGGCATTTGGATATCTTGGCGGTGTGATCTCGCTTATCGCAATGCTCTTGTTTCTTGCGGAAGGTGAAAATGGGGTCACTCTTTTGGGCAGCCCACCGCTCTTTGGGCTGGACCCCGAAACACGCGAAGGCACACGATCCGTCGGGCCACTTACAGCGATTTGGTTCGCCGTTTTCATGGTGCCGTTCTTTCTATGGGTGCCGGATGAGAAACGCCGCGCGTCCATTGGCGCCAGTATATCCACCGGGGCGTCGGAATTGATGGCCACGTTGGCGCGTTTGCCGGCACGCAAAAGCCTGATGGCCTATCTCTTCTCGTCGATGTTCTACCGCGATGCTCTGATCGGCCTTTATACGTTTGGCGGCATATACGCCGCGGGCGAACTGGGCATGACAATTGTGGAAATCGGCACCTTCGGCGTCATTGCAGCGGCAACCGGTGTGGTCTTTTGCTACATCGGCGGTTTTGCCGACCAACGCTTTGGTCCCAAGCGCGTGATCGTCGCCTGCGTTTTTGCCCTGATGGCCGTCAGCTTTCTGGTCGTAGGCACCTCAAGCACAAGCATTCTGGGCATGCCTTTGGCTGAAGGAAGCACTGCACCCAAAACTGTATTTTATTTCGCCGGTGCTGTGATTGGTGCTGCAGGTGGCGTTTTGCAGGCGTCATCGCGGACCTTCCTGGTTGATCAGGCTGATCCGGAACGGATGACGGAGGCTTTTGGCCTTTACGCGTTGACCGGGAAAGCCACCGCCTTTCTGGCGCCGTTCCTAATTGACGTGATGACCACAACAACCGGGAGCCAGCGTCTTGGCGTTTCCCCAATTGTTGTACTTTTTGCTATAGGCTTGGTCCTTTTGATCTGGGTCAAAAGCCGGGAGGAGTATTCATGAAACATGTTTTCTTAACACTATTTTTCGCACTTGTTTTCGGTGCAGCGGCAGAGGCGCAAACAAAGGCGAACCGGCTTTTTGGGGCCAAAGGCGCGCCGTCTAAGCAGACCGCTGCCGCAATTGGGTCTTACGCCAAAGGATGTTTGGCCGGTGGCGCGCAATTAGCACCAAATGGGCCGACTTGGCAAGCGATGCGGCTGTCGCGCAATCGCAACTGGGGGCACCCGGTGACCATCGCGTTTCTACAAGAACTGTCGGCCAAGGTCGCAAAGCTTCCCGGCTGGGCGGGGCTCTATATCGGCGACATCTCTCAGGCCCGTGGTGGACCGATGCTGTCGGGGCACCAGAGCCATCAGATGGGGTTGGACGCAGACATTTGGATGCTGCCGCCAAAATCCTTGCGGCTGATAAAAGCACAACGCGAAAGCCTTTCATCGATCTCTGTTCGGTCAGGTGATCAGCGGCGCGTCAACCGCAACTGGACGCGTGCACATATGGAAGTGATCAAGGCCGCAGCCAAAGACCCCCGCGTGGACCGGATTTTCATCACCGCGCCTGCAAAGATTTGGATGTGCGAAAATGCCAAGGGCAACAAGCGTTGGTTGCAAAAGGTACGACCGTTCTGGGGCCATCACTATCACTTTCACGTAAGGCTGAAATGCCCACGCGGGTCGCGCGGATGTGTGCCGCAAAAACCGACGGTTAAAGAGTTGTCTAAGGGTGGCGACGGCTGTGATGAAACGTTGACCTGGTGGGTGACCGATGCGTTGTCCCCGCCAAAGAAAAAGAAAACGATAGCCCCAAAAAAGAAAACCAAACCGGTCAAACGCAAGAAGCGTGCGCGGGATTTTGTGCTGGCGGATTTGCCTAAAGCCTGCCGTGGAGTGCTTGCATCAAAGTAGGCGTGTCGGTGCTTTTGGCACGCCTGAACCCTTCAGCAACCGAAGTCTTTTAAATACCTCGGCCCGCACACCGCAGTTACTCACTCTTCTTCGAAATGAGTGCCTTTGACTGTCCGAGACGCACCACGGAACGCGGCGATTTGCACGCCGTCCTGATTGGACACTGCCACATCATAAAGCCCGCCGCGCCCAACGCGTGATACTTCGACGGCAACAGCCGTTAGCAAGTCACCGGCCTTTGCAGGCGCCAGATAAGTGATTGTATTGTGCTGGGCCACGGCAAGTTGGTTGTAGCTGTTGCAAGCAAAAGCAAACGCGCTGTCCGCCAGGCCAAAAATCACCGCGCCGTGGCAGATATAGTGACCGTTACAATGATGCGGTTCAACTGTCAGGGACATACGCGCAGTGCCAGGCGTCACCTCAGGCGGTGCCATCCCCATCCACGGGGAGGCCTTGTCGTTGGCGAACATGGCTACGGCGCTACGCTCAGCTCTTTCCTGCGGATCCATGAAAACTCCTAGTCCGGCTCACCGTCGAAAATCATCTGCTCTTGCACCGGGGCCACGCGCAGGATGTTGGTGGAACCTGGCTGTTTGAATGGAATACCGGCTGTGACCACGATCTTGTCACGCCCATCTGCAAAGCCATCATTTCGAGCAGCCCTGGCCGCTGACACAACGGCCATCTTGAAACGCTCTACTTCATTGGTTTGAACACAATGCAAACCCCAAACGAGCGTCAGCCGCCGGGCCGTATTCACAAGGGGCGTCAACGCGAGGATCGGAACGCTGGGACGTTCCCGCGCTGCCAGGCTTGCTGTCCGCCCCGACTGGGAAAAACAGCAGATCGCCTTGATTTCTGTCGTCTCTGCAACTTCGCGGGCAGCAACGGTAATTGCATCGGCGACACTGGACCGACTGGCCACGCGTGAGGCTTCTAGAACCTGACGATAAGTGGGGTCTTTTTCCACCTCTTCCGCCACGGCGTTCATGGTGCGCACGGCGTCCAAGGGATAATCCCCGGCGGCACTTTCAGCCGACAACATGACCGCATCAGCGCCTTCATAAATTGCTGCGGCGACATCGGACACCTCTGCCCGGGTGGGCACAGGGCTGGTGACCATGCTTTCCAGCATTTGTGTTGCCACAATGACCGGCTTGCCCACACGGCGACAAGACCGCACCAGGCGCTTCTGGATTGGCGGCACTTCCTGCACATCCATTTCCACGCCCAAATCACCGCGTGCGACCATGATCCCGTCAGAAGCATCAAGGATCGCACCGAATTCTTTTACCGCCGCTGGCTTTTCAATTTTGGACAGAACCGCAGCGCGGCCTTTTGCCAACACCCGCGCCTCTTCCACATCTTCAGCCCGCTGCACGAAGCTGAGAGCGAGCCAATCCACGCCCAGTTCGCACACAAATTCCAGATCGTCGCGATCCTTTTCGCTAAGCGCTGCAAGCGGCAGCACCACGTCAGGCACATTGACCCCCTTGCGATTGGAAATCTGCCCGCCAACGACTACCTCGCATGTCGCATGGTCGGCGGAGCAATCTTTTACACGCAGCTTGATCTTTCCGTCATTGACCAAAAGGGTGGACCCGATTTCCAAAGCCGCAAAGATCTCTTCGTGGGGCAAGCAAACGCGTGTCTCGTCACCGGGGGTCGGGTCCAAATCAAAACGGAAACTTGCCCCCACTTCCAACATTTCGCCGTCATCTTTTGCAAACACGCCGCATCGCAATTTTGGGCCTTGTAAGTCGGCCAGAATACCAATCGGGCGACTCAAATCACGTTCGATATCGCGGATCATCTGGTGGCGCTCACGAATATCCGGATGACTGCCATGTGACATGTTAAGCCGGAAAACGTCCGCGCCGGTCTCAAATAACGCCCGGATAACTTCGTAGCTGTCAGACGCAGGTCCAAGAGTGGCTACGATCTTTACACTTCTTTTGCGGCGCATGCGGGCTCCCTTTCGATATCGCTAACGGGCTTTTACAGTAAGCCTGTAAAAACGTCGCCCACAAAAAGATGCCATCTGTGTTTCACCGTGGCGTGTTGCCTTTGGTTTGCTTAAAATGTCACCAATCGCCAAGGAGCCTGTGATGGACGATCAAACCCGCATAGAAATTGAAGCCGCTGCCTTTCGCCGCTTGCAGCAGCACCTGATGAACGACCGCCGCGACGTACAGAACATCGACATGATGAACCTGACCGGGTTTTGCCGAAACTGTCTGAGCCGTTGGTATCAGGAAGCCGCCAATGAGCGGGGTTTTGAAATGGACAAAGACGCCGGACGCGAGGCGTTTTACGGCATGCCGTTTTCGGAATGGAAATCTAAGTATCAGACCGAAGCAACCGACGCCCAAAAGGCCCCGTTCGACCAAAGTCACGGTTAACGCGCTAAAATTCTGACAATTATGTATTTTTACAAAACTCCTTAGGGGAGTTCGCCATCTGTTGGCACACGGGTCACGGTGAATCCTGCGTCTCGCAAAATGGCGACCATGCCGGTGTCTCCGGGCAAGTGGAATGCCCCCATGACCATCAGCACGCCACCTCGCTGTAACTCTGGCGCGATGGTTTCCAGAAACCCGCGATTGCGTTCGTCCACTAGATAAGCTTGGGTCAGACCCCATATCCGCGCGCCTTCTTCGGCGCCAAAGTACTTCAACGCCGCTGCACGATCATCCACCATCATCAGGCCAATGGCCCCTTTGATATACTGACCAAAAGCCAGTGGCGGTTCCATTTGATACGCTTCCGGGTTGAGATAC
>JBCCET010000106.1:0-9422 GCA_039030095.1 Pseudomonadota bacterium
TCGCTCTATTCCCATCGCTCCACCGTTCTGCATGCGCTCATGGGGGGGATATCGTTGCAGACCTCCCTTAGCCCCGGAAAGCGCATCCTGCCCGTTGTGCCGCTTTTCCATGTGAACGCCTGGTCGCTGCCTTATGCCGCGCCGCTCACGGGGGTGTCGCTGGTGTTCCCCGGCCCCGCACTTGACGGGGCGAGCTTGTTCAAATTGATGGAGTCTGAGGAGGTCTTTTCAGCCTGGGGCGTGCCTACTGTTTGGCTGGGGCTTTTGGGGGAGATCAAGGCGCAAGGCCGCACACCCAAAGGATTTGGCGAGGTCATCATCGGCGGCTCTGCGGCGCCACGGTCCATGATTGAGGCATTCGAGAAGATGGACGTGAACGTGGTGCATGCCTGGGGCATGACGGAGATGTCACCTATCGGGTCTGTCGGCGTGCTGAGCGCGGCTCAGAACGCATTGCCGTTTGATGAACGCATCGACCTGAAGTCGAAACAAGGCAGGCGGCCTTATATGGTCGAATTCAAAATTGTTGACGAAGACGGCAACCGGCAACCCCATGACGGCGAAGCGGTGGGTGAACTTTACGTGCGCGGCAATACCGTCGTTTCAGGCTACTATAAAAACCCGGAGGCCACAGAAGCAGCGGTTGATGCGGACGGCTGGTTTGGCACCGGCGATGTGGCCAAAGTGGGTCCGGACGGGTTCCTGACAATTACCGACCGGGCCAAGGACCTGATCAAGTCCGGCGGCGAGTGGATTTCGTCCATCGATGTGGAAAACATGGCGATGGCCCATGATGATGTGGCAAATTGCGCCGTCATCGCGATCCCGGATGAGAAATGGGACGAACGGCCCTTGTTGGTCGTGGTTGCCGCAACAGAAACGCCAGACAAGCAGGCGATCCTTGATCATCTGTCGGGTTCCTTGGCCAAATGGCAGGTGCCGGATGAGGTCATCGTTGTGCCGGACCTGCCAATGACGGCAACCGGAAAGGTGTCAAAACTGACCCTGCGCCAGCGCTATGCAGCGGGCGAGTTGGGGTGAACCATTTGCGATCCAAGCCAAGCTAAAAACGGCCGCCTTGCCCAAGGTCCCGCTGTGGTGCCTTGGGTCGGCATTTTTTGGCACCCGCTGCCCGATGGGAACTGATGCTAATGACCCAAGATAACTTAATTCTTGAAACCAATGCAGACGGCATCACGACGCTGACCCTAAACTGCGCGCCGGTGAATGCTCTGTCGTCAGAGGTTCTGGAAAATTTGGCTGGGGTTTTTGAAACCCTGGCTCAGGACGCTGCGTGTCGCGCGCTCATCATCCAGTCACCATTTAAGGTCTTTTCCGCTGGGTTGGACCTCAACGCTGCGGCGGCGCTGGATACGGCGGGTGAAGAACGCATTGCACGCGCCCTTACGCTTACCTTTCGCGCCCTTTATGCCTTTCCGAAACCCACGGTCTGCGCCGTTGGCGGGGCGGCCATAGCCGGTGGGTTTTTCTTTCCCGCGGCCTGCGATGCCCGCCTGGCCACTGCCAAAGCCACAATTGGCTTGGCAGAGGTGAAAGTGGGGGTCAACTTACCAGTTGGCCCGCTGGAAATAGCCCGTGCTGAATTGCCGCCCGCAGCTTGCAGGCGCCTGCTGCTTTCCGGTGATCCGATCAGTGCGGAAGAGGCGTTGTCCTTTGGGTTCTTTGACCAGATCACAGAGACGCTTGATGATGATGCCATGGCCAAAGCGCTGTCCTTCGCAGCGTTGCCAGCCGCCGCTTTTGCGGCCACCAAGGCGGATTTGCGGCGCCCGGCGATTGAAACCATCGATCGTGCACTTGCAGCGGGTGCCCATGCGCCCGGCGCAACCTGGTTCCTGCCCGATAGCCAAGATCATATGCGCGCAATGATCAGCGGAAGGAAAAATACATGACCCACGGATTTGATCTAACGCGCCTCGACCGCATCCAGCCCTGGATGCAAGGCTATGTGGATGCCCGACGGTTTGCTGGATGCAGTACGCTGATCACCCAAAATGGCGAAGAAGTTTGGTACGGGGAAACCGGCTTGCGATCTGTGGAGGATGGTACGCCGTGGACGCGCGACACGGTGGCGCGCATTTATTCGATGACCAAACCCGTTACCACCGCGGCGCTGATGATGTTGATCGAACGCGGTTTAACACATCTGGATGCCTCTGTGGGCAATTTCATCCCCGCGTTTGCCGAGATGCAGGCGATGAAACCTGGGGCCACCAGCCTCAGTGACACCGAACCTTGTGCACCGCCGACCCTGCACCAGCTGCTGACGCATACCTCCGGCCTGACGTACCCGTTCAACCCTGGCCCTCTGACCGAAGCCTTGAACGAGGCGGATATGCTTTTCCGCTGCAACGCGCCCCCTCTCGCCGGAGAATGCGACAAGCTGGCAGGGTTTCCGCTGGCATTTCCTCCGGGTCACAAGTGGGAATATTCCGTGGGTATCGACGTCATCGGGCGCGTGGTGGAGGTCATTTCCGGCCAATCGCTAGATGCGTTTTTTGCCGAACATATTTTTGAGCCGCTGGGCATGACCGAAACGGGTTTTGCAGTGCGCGACGACCAGCTTGACCGGTTTGCGAGCCTTTACACACCACTTCCCGGCGATGCGCTGGAACTGAATGCGGCAAAAGGCGGCGACACCCTCCGCTGCGTGGATGTGGCGGAGAAATCGCCTTTCCGCAAAACCACCTGCATGTCTGGCGGTGGCGGATTGGTTGGAACCATCGACGACTACCTCAAGTTCACAGAGATGTTCCGCCGGGGTGGAGAATTAGGCGGCACACGACTGCTGGGTCGCAAAACGGTGGACTTCATGAAGCAAAACCATCTGGCCGGCGATATCGCTGATATGGGCCCCACAAGCTTTGCCGAACAACCCATGACTGGCACCGGTTTTGGTCTTGGGGGCGGTGTTATTACAAGTCCCGCGCGGGCGCGCACGGCTGGATCCGTGGGCGATTTCAGCTGGGGCGGCATCGCATCCACGTTTTTCTGGATCGATCCGGTACATGATCTCTCGGTGCTCTTTTTCACGCAGCTCTCGCCTTCGTCGAGCTATCCGGCCCGCCCTCAGTTAAAGGCCTTGGTGCATGGGGCATTGGTGTGAGCCGTCCGGTTTTATGGTCCCCGGATCCGGATTTTTCTGCGAATTCTTGCATGGCGGATTTCACGCGCTGGGCGGCCCAGGACCAACGCCGTGACTTCCACGACTACAATGATTTGTGGCGGTGGTCCGTCGAAGATCTGGAAGACTTTTGGGACGCGATTGCACGCTATTCAGAATTCCCGTTTCATACCCGCGGCGACGTTGTTCTGACGGAACGAAAGATGCCGGGGGCAGAGTGGTTCCCAAACAGCACGCTGAACTTTGCAGACCTTCTTTTGCGATACGCGGCGGAACGCCCAGACGAGCTCGCTGTCGTCAGCGTGTCAGAGACATTTGGACGCCAGGAACTGACGTTTGCCGAATTGCACGCCCAGGTCAGCGCGGTAGCCGCCGCATTGGTTCGAATGGGCGTGGGGCAGGGCGACCGGGTGGTGGCCTTTCTGCCCAATACGCCGCCTGCATTGATAGGGTTTCTGGCGACCGTTAGTCTTGGGGCTATCTGGTCACTATGCGCGCCAGACATGGGCCACGTTGCGGTGCTTGACCGCTTTCGCCAGATAGAACCGAAGGTTCTGATCGCTCAAGACGGCTATGTGCATGCTGGAACGAAAATTGACCGGCGCGACGTGTTGGGCGTGATCGAAGCGGGATTGCCGACGTTAACCCAGACGATCCGCATCAGTGTTTTGGGTTCTAAGCCTGAAAGTGCAGTGGAATGGTCCGATGTCGCGTCGAAGACTGTGCCGCTGATTTCGCCTGTGTCTGTGCCGTTCGACCACCCTTTATGGGTGGTTTATTCCAGCGGGACCACTGGCAATCCCAAGCCTATCGTGCATGGACACGGCGGTGTCGGTCTGGAGATGACCAAACAGCAGCTTCACATGAACGCCCGGGCCGGGGATCGGTTCACCTGGCTTACATCGTCAGGTTGGATCATGTGGAATGCGCAGTGGTGTGCGCTGTCTGCAGGGATGGCGGTTGTTATGTATGATGGCGCCCCGAACCACCCGGATATGGGCGTGGTTTGGCGTCTGATGGCGGACGAGCGCGTGACGTTTTTTGGTGCGGGTGCTGCCTTTTTTGAAGGCTGCCTGAAGGCAGATGTGGTTCCACGTGACCTGGATCTGTCGGCCCTGATCGGACTTGGGTCCACCGGCTCACCCCTGTCAGACCACGCCTACGACTGGATTTACCGCAATGTGAAAGCCGACCTCTGGCTGGCTCCGATGTCCGGAGGCACTGACCTGGCCGGGGCGTTTGTCGGGGGTAACCCGATGATGCCCGTGCGCCGCGGGGAAATGCAGTGCCGTTATCTAGGCAACGCGGTGCGCGCCTTTGATCCGAAGGGACAGGAAGTCTTCGGCACGGTGGGGGAATTGGTGTGTACCGAGCCGCTGCCGTCTATGCCGCTCTTTTTTTGGGGCGACGATGACGGGTCGCGGTTGCACGACAGTTACTACGATACCTACCCAGGTGTCTGGCGCCACGGGGATTGGATTGAGATAAACGAAGACGGTGGATCGGTGATCTATGGCCGGTCAGATGCCACCATCAACCGCAAGGGACTGCGACTGGGGTCGGCAGAGATCTATCAGGCGGTTGAAGGGCTCGACTTCATCCTCGATAGCCTTGTGGTGGACCTGGAGTTTTTAGGCCGCGACAGTTTCATGCCACTTTTTGTGGTGATGAAAGGGGATACCCCTTTGGACGGTCCCGCGCGGGAGGCGATTAACACCGCAATCCGGGAGGCTGTTTCGGCGCGGTTTATCCCGTCAGAGATTGTTGAGATTGCCGAGGTCCCCCGCACGATGTCTGGAAAGAAACTCGAGGTGCCGGTGAAGAAATTGTTATTGGGTGGAGACCCGGCTGCAGTTGTTAACCGGGACAGCATGGCCAATCCGGCGGCTTTTGATATCTTTATCACCTATGCGGCGACCCGCGCCGCGCAGACCTAGAAGGGTCCCTTATGTCGACCACTGTAGCTGACCTTATTGCATTGCTGGATATTGAGCCGCTGGAAGTGGATCTTTTTCGGGGACAGGGGTCTGGCGGGGAAACACCTACACGTATCTTTGGTGGGCAGGTGATCGCACAAGCTTTGAATGCGGCCTACAAAACGGTCGAGAATCGGCTTTGCCACAGTTTGCATGCGTATTTCATGCGGCCCGGCGATCCATCAATTCCAGTGATTTACGAGGTTGATCGCGCCCGCGATGGCGGGTCATTCACGACACGGCGTGTCGTTGCTATTCAACACGGCAAACAGATCTTTAACCTTGCCGCAAGCTTTCATAAGGCTGAACCGGGTCTGGACCACCAACACCAGATGCCCGCGACGGATGGGCCAAAAGGGCTCCAGACCCGCGAGGAGTTTCGCGAGCAATATCGCGACCGGATACCTGAAGTACGGCGGGCAGATTTTTTCCGAAAAAGCCCGGTGGAGATGCGGCCAGTGGCACCGCGAGATCTGTTTTCGCCAGAGCCCGCAGACGACAAGAACGCGCTGTGGTTTCGCCTGCCTGGCGCCGATGTGGACCAACCTATGCAGCACTGCCTGCTGGCGTATGCATCAGATATGAACCTTCTGGGATCGGCTTTGCGACCTCATGCGGCGACCTGGTTCACCGGCAATGTGATGACAGCGAGCCTTGATCACGCGATGTGGTTTCATGGACCTGTCAACTTCGCTGATTGGCATCTCTACAGCCTTGACGCGCCATGGACCGGAGGCGCGAGGGGATTCACGCGGGGGCTGATTTATGCCGCGGACGGCAAATTGGTCGCCTCTACCACTCAAGAAGGCCTTGTGCGCCCAATCGCCAAGCAGAGCGGCTGACGCCGCATTCCTATTTTGGAGTTTCAGGCCGTATGAGCCTTAAACTTCAACGGGATCGAACCGGACGACGTGCGCCTCCGGCGGGGATATTTTTGAACAAAGGAAGTCTGGCATCGCTTCCTTTGTTTTCAAGTATCCCGGGGTGAGGAGCGCAAGCTCCGAGGGGCAGAGCCCCTATCTAACCTGCGCTATTCTTTGCGGCCGAGGTGGGCATACTGTCGGTTCAGCTTGCGCATTCCCCCGAGCCATTTGTCGTAATCGCCTGCTTTGAACTTAATGTAGTCTGCCACTTGCTTGTGCGGCAGGACCAGAAAGGTCTCGTCGCGGATAGTCTCAATGCAAGCTTCAGCCACCGGTTCGGGTTCCAACATGCCGTCAATGGCTGCCACATGGTCTTCGAAGCCGCGCGTCATTTCTGACCGGACAGCCTGCGGGCAGAGGACGGACACTTTTATGCCTTCATCGCCATGGGTCATGGAAATCCATTCTCCAACGGCCACGGCTGCGTGTTTGGTAACGCCGTAAGGCGCAGAGCCGATCTGGTTGAGAAGGCCCGCAGCGGAGGAGGTATTCAACAGGTATCCGCCACCGCGTTCGGACATGCGCGGCACCAAGTGGCGCGCGGCCCAAATGTGGGCCATGACATTTACATCCCAGATCCGTGCCCAGTCTTCATTCGGTGTGTCCAGGCCGCCGCCGAGCAAAATGCCTGCATTTGAGCAGAAGAGGTCGATTGGGCCAAGCGAGTCCTCGGTATCCTCAATCAGGCCTTTGATTTCTGTCTCATTTCCCACGTTCACCGCCGCATGCGTGACCATTAAACCCTCATGGCTTGCCTTGAGCTGTTCAGCCACGGTTTGAGCACCAGCCTCGTTGAGGTCGGCGCAGACGATGTATTTAGGCGCTTCCTCAGCGAAGCGTTTTACCAGCGCGGTGCCGATGCCCGATGCCGCGCCAGTGACGACGATGCCTTTATCCTTAAGCTCCATATGCGCCCCCTATGTCCACATGACCGAACCGCCGTCCACGGTCAGGGCCTGGCCGGTGATGTAGCGGCCTGCCTCTGACGCTAGGAAAACGGCGATGCCTTTGAAATCTTCCGGCTCGCCCAAACGTCTTAACGGCACGTTGCGCTGGGCGTGTTTTTCACCATCTGGTCCGTCCCAAAGTGCACGGGCGAATTCGGTTTTGATCAGGCCTGGGCAGATTGCGTTCACACGCACGCCCTGGGGGCCGAATTCGTCTGCTAGGTTTCTCACCAGGCCGAGAACGGCCAATTTCGACATCGCGTAGGTGCCCAGCATGGTGGACGGTTTGAAGGCGCCTATGGACGAGGTGAACATGATCGACCCGCCATTTTTCATGTCGGGCACTGTCATCTGGGCAAGCCACAAGTTTGACTGCACATTCACCGCCATTGTCCTGTCGTAGGCATCATCGGGGATCTGGCTTGTGGGGCCAAAATAGGGGTTCACGCCTGCGTTGCCGACAACAATGTCAATTGGCCCGGCGACGTCGTGGGTTTTGTCCACAAGCGCCTGCAGTTCGTCTTTGTTGGCGGCGTTTGCTGCCACGCCGTGGGCCCTGTCGGCACCAACGCTTTCGTTGATGTCTGCCGCAGCCGCGTCGAGGTCTTCTTGCGTGCGCGATGAGAGCACGACAGTTGCGCCGTGCATCGCCAGGCCTCGGGCCATTTCAAGCCCCATGCCTTTGGACGCGCCGGTTAGGACAGCGGTCTTACCGCTTAGGTCAAAAAGTGCACTCATGGATCAAGCACCGTCAAAGAGGTGGCCGCTCGACGAATTACTGACCGCCTGGCGTTCGTTTGAGTGCAGAAAATCCTGAACTTCGGCACGGGCTACCACGTGGTGGTGGACCTCATCCGGGCCATCTGCGTAGCGCAAGGTGCGTTGACCCACGTACATGCCAGACAGGGGAGACCATTGGCTTATTCCGGTTGCGCCGTGAACTTGCATCGCCTCATCAATGATCTCACACACCCGCTCTGGCACCTGTGCTTTGATGGCAGAGACCCAGATGCGCGCCTCTTTGTTGCCGAGTACATCCATTGCTTTGGCCGCTTTCAGAACCATGAGGCGCATCGCTTCAATATCAATTCGAATGCGGCTGATCGTTTCCATGTTCTTGCCCAGATCGACGATCTTTTTGTTGAAAGCCTTGCGCGATGTGGCCCGCGCGATCATCAGGTCGAGCGCTTTTTCCGCCTGACCGATTGATCGCATGCAGTGGTGGATCCGGCCGGGGCCCAGTCGCAGTTGGGAAATCTCAAACCCGCGACCTTCCCCCATGAGCATGGCGCTTTCTGGCACGCGTACATCCTTGAAGCGGATGTGCATGTGTCCGTGTGGGGCGTCGTCGTGACCGAAGACGTGCATGGGGCCGAGGATTTCCACGCCTGGCGCGTCCATTGGGACAAGGATCTGGGATTGCTGTTTGAAGGTTTCCGCCTCTGGCGAGGTTTTGACCATCACAATCATGATTTTACAACGCGGGTCACCGGCGCCAGAGATATAATACTTCTCGCCGTTGATCACCCATTCGCCGTTTTCCAGCACCGCCCGGGTGGAGATGTTGCGCGCGTCAGAGCTGGCCACATCCGGTTCGGTCATTGCAAAGGCGGACCGGATTTCACCGGCGAGAAGTGGTTTGAGCCAGGTCTTTTTCTGCTCTGCGGTGCCTACACGTTCCAGCACTTCCATATTGCCCGTATCTGGGGCTGAACAGTTCAGGCATTCTGGCGCCAAGGGGTTTTTGCCCAGTTCTGCTGCGATGTAGGCGTAGTCGAGGTTGCTAAGCCCTTCGCCGGTTTCTGCATTTGGCAAAAAGAAGTTCCAAAGGCCCTTTTCCTTGGCTTTGTTCTTCACGCCCTGAAGCAGTTCCAACTGTCCTGGCGCATAAGACCACCTGTCTGCCCGATCTTCGCCTAGGCGGTAGAATTCGTCGGTGATCGGGTCCACTTCGTCGGACACGAAATTCTTGACCGCCTCATAGAGCGGTTTTGCTTTCTCCGACATCTCCAGATTGTTCAAAAGGTCGGTGTGTTTTCCCAGGGACATGGTGTTTTGGCTCCTTGTTGTTGGGGGGCGCTATTGCGCGGCGTCCGGGGCGGCAAGGCATTGGGTCGCCATGGCGCGCCGGTCGGTTTTGTCGGTGGCACCCCGGGGCAGGGGCGTGGTTTGAAACCATATGTGCGCCGGGATTTTGAAGGGTGCAATGCGACCTTTCAAAAAATCCCGAATGTCTTGGCCAGTGGGGGTCATACCTGCGCGCAGGTGAATGCCTGCGCCGACGACTTCCCCCAGCCGCTCGTCTGGAACGGGGAAGCAGGCGGCTTCTTGAACCGCTGGGTGCGAGTTTAGGGCTCCTTATACGTCAATGCAGGCAATGTTTTCACCGCCGCGAATGATGATGTTCTTTTTGCGGTCGAGTATGGTGTAA